>CADBAC010000073.1 GCA_902792495.1 Ruminococcus flavefaciens
CAGCATCACGGCAACACGGCGGTAGTATTCTTTTCTGTCGGTGCAGTCGAAGAAATAGTTTTCAGAGGATTTCTGCTGAAAAGATTTGCCTCACGTTTTGGAGATCACGCAGGGAACATAATGCAGAGCGTGCTTTTCGGACTCATTCACGGGGTATTATTTATTTCGTCTGTGGGTGTACCGAAAGCATTGCTGATAATATTATTCACGGGCGGCATAGGCTGGCTTATGGGATATATCAACGAAAAGAAAGCAGGAGGCTCTATTATACCGAGCTGGTGCATACACACTGCCGCAAATATCTTTTCGGGAATTTGTTCGGCATTTGTATTGTTTAAATAATAATTACGCATTAAGCATTGATAAAGGAGGAATAACTATGGTGAAGATAAGGCTTATGACCATCAATGACTGGGACGGAGTTGCCAAAGTATGGGAAAACCATGAAGGAACCAACCCTGTTGACGACAGTGAGGAAGGCTTCACAAGATATCTTAAACGCAATCCCGCAACAAGCTTTGTCGCTGTGGACGGCGAAAGGATAGTCGGAACTATACTTGCAGGTCACGACGGTCGAAGAGGTATCTTTCACCATGTTTCCATCATTCCCGAATACCGTAAGCAGGGCATAGGCAGGATGCTGGTGGAAAGCGCTATGGAGGCTCTCGGAAAAGAGGGCATACAGAAGGTGCTTCTGGTAGTGTTCAACGATAATGAAAACGGTAATCAGTTCTGGGAGCATATGGGCTTTACAGAGCGTACCGACCTTGTTTACCGCAATAAATATGTTAAGCAGGGACGCACAGTGTGTGCCCGTCAGTGAACGTATAAATTTCGGGCGGATGATATCCGCCCCTACAGAATATTCTGTTATGACGGAACGCCGGGGGCGGCGTTCCCTACAATAATTAAGGAGAAATAAACTATGGCAGATATGATGTGGGCAGGAAGATTTTCCAAGCAGGTTGACGCAGGTGTAAATGCGTTCAATTCTTCCATTGCCTTTGACGGACGTATGTACCGCCACGATATACAGGGCAGTATCGCCCACGCTACTATGCTGGGAGACTGCGGCATAATCACAAAGGAGGACAGCCTTACCATTATTGACGGACTGAAAGGCATCCTCGCTGATATAGATTCGGGAAAGCTTGAACTTGATCCCAACGCTGAGGATATCCATATGTTCGTTGAGGCTGAGCTGACAAAGCGTCTCGGCGACGTTGGAAAGAGACTTCATACCTCACGTTCAAGAAACGATCAGGTAGCTGTTGACCTCCGTCTTTATCTCCGTGACGAGATAGCTGAGATATCTGCACTTGTAAAGGAACTTGTGGTAACTCTCGTCAAGATGGCGAAAGAGCATACCGAAACTATCATGCCCGGCTATACTCACCTCCAGCGAGCACAGCCTATCACTCTTGCTCATCACCTTATGGCTTACGTATGGATGCTTCTCCGTGATATGGAGAGACTTCAGGACGTTAACAAGAGAATGAACTACTGCCCTCTCGGAAGCGGCGCTCTTGCAGGTACTACCTACAAGACAAACCGTCAGCAGACCTCAGACCTTCTCGGCTTCACAGCACCAATGCCCAACAGCCTTGACGGTGTTTCCGACAGAGATTACTGCGTTGAGTTATGCTGTGCCCTTTCTCTCCTTATGACACATCTGTCAAGATTTTCCGAGGAAATAATCATGTGGTGCTCATGGGAATTCAAATTCGTTGAGTTGGACGATGCCTTTGCTACAGGCTCATCCATCATGCCGCAGAAGAAGAACCCTGATGTTACCGAGCTTATCCGTGGCAAGACAGGCAGAGTCAACGGCGACCTCGTTACTCTCCTCACTATGATGAAGGGCATCCCCCTTGCATACAACAAGGATATGCAGGAGGACAAGGAAGCTATATTCGACGCTGTTGACAACGTCAAGCTCTGCGTTAAGACATTCACTCCTATGCTTGCTACTATGCGTGTGCTCAAGGACAACATGAGAAATGCCGCAGCAAGAGGATTCATCAACGCTACGGACTGCGCTGACTATCTCGTTAAAAAGGGTATGCCTTTCCGTGACGCATACAAGATAACAGGTACTCTCGTTGCTCAGTGCATAGAGAAAGGCCTTACACTTGAAACTCTCCCCATTGCAGACTATCAGGCAATGACAGACCTCTTTACCGAAGATGTATATGAGGCAATAAGCCTTGATACCTGCGTAAGAGAGAGAAAATCCGAGGGCGGCCCTTCACCCGAGGCTGTGAAGAAGCAGATAGCCCTCGCAGAAAAGGCACTGGATATATGAGCAAAAAGGACGTCACATTTATAATCGGTCTGACCATACTCATGGGAGTTATCTGGATACTGGGCGAGCTGGTCATGGGTCTCTGGATAGCCGCACACGTTAAAGTGCATATCATATGGGGAATAGGAGTAGTAGTCCTTACCCTTGCACTCAGCGTATGGCATTCCATGAAAGAGGACGAATCACATCTCACCGACCCGAAGCGTGAGAAATATGAGCGCAAAGTCGGCAAGAGAAAGCAGTGAGCAGTGCTTAGTGCTTAGTGCTCAGTGCTCAGAAAGCAGAAAGCAGAGATCAGAAATCAGTAGGGGACGGCGTCCTCGACGTCCCACCACCTACAGCGATTTGCAGGGGCGGATATCATCCGCATTAACATGAATTGATAATGGAGGCATTAATATGTCAGTAAAAGTATACATAGACGGTCAGGAAGGCACTACAGGTCTTAAAATTCTGGAGCGCTTCAAGGACAGAAACGATATCGAGCTTATCCGTATAAGCGAGGACAAGCGTAAGGACCCTGCTGAGAGAGCAAGACTCATCAACAGCTCCGATTATGTTTTCCTCTGTCTGCCTGATGACGCTTCAAGAGAGGCTGTATCTTTCATAGACAAGGACAATGACCATGTGCGTATCATCGACGCTTCCACAGCTCACAGAACAAATCCCGACTGGGCTTACGGTTTCCCGGAGCTTTCACCTGAGCACAGAGAAAAGATAAGAACTTCCAACAGAGTTGCTGTTCCCGGATGCTATGCAAGCGGCTTCGCTTCAATAGTTTATCCTCTCGTGAAGAACGGCATTATCCCCGATGATTTCCCTGTATTCGCCTACGCTACATCAGGCTACAGCGGAGCAGGCAAGAAGGCTATCGCTGTATATGAAAGCGATGACAAGCCTTTCGAGTTCAACAGCCCCCGTCAGTACGCTCTCTCTCAGCAGCACAAGCACCTTCCCGAAATGAAGGCTGTATCAGGTCTGAAGTACACACCTATGTTCAATCCCATCGTTTGTGACTACTTCAGCGGTATGGTCGTAAGTGTACCGCTTCAGACACGTATGCTGGACAAGAAGGTGACTGCGCAGGAAGTTCACGCAATGTACGAAAAGCACTACGCAGGCGCAAATATGGTGAAGGTAATGCCTCTCATGTCAGCTGACGAGCAGAAGGCTTTCTTCCTCGCTTCAAATACACTCAGCGGACAGAACGGAATGCAGGTATTCGTATTCGGAAACGATGACCAGATACTTCTCTGCTCACGTCTTGACAACTTAGGCAAGGGCGCAAGCGGCGCAGCTGTACAGTGCCTGAACATAATGATGGGAATTGATGAAACAACAGGTCTTGTATAAGGCATAGGAGAATGAAAAATGGATGGAAAAACTTTGAGGGATATATATGAGTACGATCTCATCCCTGATGTTGATACACAGAATATTCTTGATGAATGGTTCAATTCCATTATGAATAAAGAAGTCGATCAGCTGACAGTTGCTGATGTATGCCGTATGCTGAGACAGAAGATATGCTCGGTTGTGGCGATCGGCAAGGCTATAGAATTCCTCGATAAGGACCCCTTTATCGGTGAACTCTACGAAGGTCAGCTCATGCTCACCCTTTACAACGCAAAGGAAAAATATCTCTGCAAGAGATATGATGATATAGAGCCTCTTCTGGAAAAATCGGCACTTTTGTCAAGAAACCATGTCTGGGAATCGGAGTATGAAAAGTTCGATTACATACAGACACTTGAAGCTTTCGCAAAAAAGATAAGGGACTCGAAAGAGAACTGAATTATTTATCGAGGAGAATTTGAAATGAAACTGAAAAAGTTTGATAATATAGAATTTGTTGAAGGCGGCGTTTGTGCCGCTAAGGGATTCAAGGCTAACGGAATCCAGTGCGGACTTGCCCATGCAGGCGCATCTGTCACAAAGAAGAAGAACGACATTGCTATGATAGTGGCTGACAAGGAATGTACCGCAGCTGCTGTATACACCACAAACAAGGTCAAGGGCGCTCCTATCCTCGTAACAAAGGAGCATATAGCTGACGGCAAGGCAAGAGCTGTTATCGTTAACTCAGTAAACGCAAACACCTGCAATCCCGACGGCTACGAAAAGGCTAAGATGATGACTGAGCTTGCCGCAAAGGAAACAGGCCTCAAAGCTGAGGATTTCATCGTTGCTTCTACAGGCGTTATAGGTCAGGTGCTCCCTATCGAGCCTATCGCTAACGGCATGAAGGAACTTGCAGACGGTCTTACCTATGACGGAAACTCCCGTGCTGTTGAAGCTATCATGACTACCGATACAATGAAAAAGGAAATTGCCGTACAGTTTGAACTGGGCGGAAAGACCGTTACTCTCGGCGGTATGCTCAAGGGAAGCGGTATGATACACCCGAATATGGCTACAACCCTCACATTCCTCACAACTGACGCTGATATTTCCGCAGAGCTATTACAGCGTGCCCTCAGCGATGTTGTAAAGATAACTCTCAACCGTGCAAGCGTTGACGGAGATACATCAACAAACGATATGGTATGCATACTTGCTTCCGGTACAGCTGAGAACAAGCCTGTTACCGCTGAAAACGGCGAATTTGACAAGTTCGAGAATGCTCTCTACTGCATTATGATGAACCTTGCAAGAATGATGGCACGTGACGGTGAGGGCGCTACAAAGCTTATCGAGTGTTCAGTTACAGGTGCGGACTCCGACAAGACTGCCGAGACTGTTGCAAAGTCTGTTATCTGTTCAAGTCTGTTCAAGGCTGCTATGTTTGGCGAAGATGCTAACTGGGGACGTATCCTCTGTGCTGTCGGCTATGCTGATGCTGACTTTGACATCAATAAGGTAGCTGTAAAGATAGGTTCGGAAAAGGGAACTGTTGATGTTTGCAAAAACGGTGCAGGAGTAGAATTCTCAGAGGAAAAGGCTAAGGAGATCCTTGGCGAAGAAGTTATCGAAATTATCATCAGTCTTGGCGACGGCGGCGGAAGTGCTGTTGCATGGGGCTGTGACCTTACCTACGATTACGTTAAGATAAACGGCGATTACAGAAGCTGATGAACGCCGATATACTTCGGAAAAGGCTGGATGAAGGCGAAAAGCTCCTGTGGTACGGAGTTCCCCTGACGGGCGGCGGCAGAGAAAACAAAGCTCCGGAGCCTGCGGTGAAGTCCATATACGGAGCGATATTGAAAGCCATTATAATACCCGTTATTCTGTCAACTGTGGGACTTGCGGTATTACTTGGCGTAAAAGCCATTATCGTGATACCTTCCTGTGTGACGACTGCGATACTGCTCATGCTTTACCTCAGACCCGAGGAATGGGTCTACGGCATCACCGACAAAAGGATCATGCTCGGTACTGAGAAAAGCGGCATCGAGTCCTACAGCCTTGACAGTATCAGCGATATAAAGCTGAATATCGGCAAAGACGGTATCGGCTCGGTAATATTCACGGCGGACGGCGCCGAACACGGACTTTACGGTCTGAAAAATGCACAGCAGGTGAAAGAGCTGCTGGTGTCTGATAAAATGGAGTGATAAATAATGGAAAGAATTTCAAATAATGATAAGTCGCAGGTGCTTATTGACGCCCTGCCTTACATACAGAAGTACAACAACAAGATACTCGTTATCAAGTACGGCGGAAACGCTATGACTAACAAGGAGCTGAAAGACGCTGTTATGACGGATATCGTTCTCCTTTCACTGGTAGGAGTAAAGGTAGTCCTCGTTCACGGCGGCGGCCCTGAGATAAGCGATATGCTGAAAAAGCTGAACATAGAGAGCAAGTTCATAAACGGTCTGAGATACACCGATGACGCTACAGTTGACGTTGTAAAGATGGTTCTCGCAGGCAAGGTAAACAAGGAACTTGTACAGCTTCTCGCTCAGCACAAGGGAAGCGCTGTAGGTCTTTGCGGTATCGACGGCGAAATGCTCATGGCTGAGAAGAAAA
>CADBAC010000074.1 GCA_902792495.1 Ruminococcus flavefaciens
GATACTATGTTCATCTTTCTGCCCTCACGGCGGAAAGCTTCAACAGCGCGTTTGTTGATTCCTGCGTGTATTGTCATGAAGTCAACGCCTTCCTCTGCATGGGCACGAACTACCTTGAGAAAGTCTTCGGCAGTTATCTCCAGCAGATCCTTTTCAAGATAGCCGATAGCATCATACATGGGTACGGTACCGATCATAGCAGGTGACTTGGCAACAAGCTCGCGGCGGAAAGTGTTGGTCTTGCCGTAGTTGGAAAGATCCATTATAGCCTCTGCACCAAACTTGTGAGCCAGTTCAACCTTTTTCATCTCGTTATCATAGTTCTTGGCATCTCCTGATATACCAAGGTTAACATTTATCTTGGTGCGCATTCTGCTGCCGACACCCTCGGGAGATATTGCTTTGTGGTTGATGTTGCAGGGGATAGCTACCTCACCCTTAGCAACAAGTGCGCGGAGCTCTTCGGGATCAATATACTCCTTCTCTGCGACTATCTTCATTTCAGGGGTGATTATGCCTTTCTTGGCAGCCTCCATCTGTGTTGCATATTCTCTCATTTCAAATTTTCCTTTCTGCTGTAAATTCATTGTTTATTGCGAATGCGTGATCCATAGGTCCGCTTCCTTTGCCAAGATCAAGCATAGCTCCGAGAGCGCCTGAGATATATCTCTTTGCCCTTTCAACTGCTTCATCAAGCTCATATCCTTTTGCCAGATTTGATGCGATCGCACTTGAAAGCGTGCAGCCGGTACCATGGGTGTTTGGGTTATGGATCCGCTTGCCGTTGAACCATTTATTAACTTCCTTGCCGATGAGCAGGTCATTTGCATCATTCAGCTGATGTCCGCCTTTGAGAAGTACTGCACATCCGTATGATGCATAGATCTTCTCGGCGGCTTTCTCCATATCCTCTGCAGAGGTTATGGACATATCTGCAAGTACTTCGGCTTCGGGAATGTTAGGTGTTATCACCTTTGCCAGAGGGATCAGCCGTTCCTTCAGTGCCTGAACAGCGTCCTCGCTTATCAGCCTTGCACCGCTGGTCGCCACCATAACAGGGTCAAGGACTATGTTATTCGCCTTGTATTCTGTCAGCTTATCAGCTATGGTGGTTATAAGTGCTGCTGATGATACCATACCTATTTTAACAGCGTCGGGGAAAATATCTTCAAAAATACGGTCAAGTTGCTGTGCCAGGAACTCCGGTGTAACTTCCATTATTCCTGAAACACCTGACGTATTCTGGGCAGTAAGTGCGGTGATGGCTGTCATGGCATATACCCTGTTTGCCGTCATCGTTTTTATATCTGCCTGTATCCCGGCGCCTCCGCTGGGATCGCTCCCGGCGATACACAATGCTGTTCTCATAAAATACTCCTTTCAAGATACATTGGTTTTATATAGCGGCAGGCAGGTGGTGCCCCCAAGCTGCCGCTGTTTGATTATCTGAAAACTTCCTGAGAGAGTTTTTTCAATTCTCTGCATTCAGTTTCAATATTCTCTGCAGCGAATATTGCTGATACAAGGGCAGCACCGTCTGCACCGCAGCCTTTCAGTTCAGTCATATTCGACTTGCTTATTCCGCCTATAGCAGTTACAGGTATATCGACCGAAGCTGCTATCTCGCGCAGCTGTTCATTGGTTATGCGTATAGCGTTTTTCTTTGTGGGGGAGGGAAATACCGCTCCGACACCCAGATAGTCTGCGCCTGCTGCCTGTGCGGCTTTTGCCTGCTCTACGGTTTTTGCAGTCGCCCCTATGATGAAACCGCTGCCGGCTTTTGATCTTATCTCCGCAACAGGTGCATCCTCAATACCAACATGTACACCGTCCACGCCTGCAGCTATGGCAGCTTTGTAGTTATCGTTTATTATCAGCGGTACACCGTATCTGCTGCATATATTTTTGACTTTCTTTGCTTCCTCTGTGAGGCTGACTTCATCAAGTCCCTTTTCGCGCAGCTGAAGTATTGTGGCGCCGCCTTTAAGGGCTGCCTCTATCGCTTCATAAAAGTCACGCTGACCGATCGCACCACGGTCTGTTATGGCATACAGCGTAACATCTACATTAACCATTCATTACACCTCTTAATCTATCCATAAATTCGGACACATCTTCCGCCTGCATGAAACTGCTCATAAGGCAGATGCCGTCTGCACCTGCTTTTATGCATTCAGCAGCATTGTCCGCTGATATACCGCCTATTGCGTAAACGGGCAGTTTAACAGTATTGCAGATCTCTTTAAGAAAATCCGTTCCTCGTCCTGCCAGACCCTTTTTGCATTCGGTTTCAAAAATGTGTCCTGCAATGATGTATCCGGCGCCCAGCGCTTGTGCTTCAATAGCGTCTTCAGCGGAGTGGCATGAGGTGCCGATTGCATCGAACTGTGCTTTGTCATCTGCTGACATATCCCGCAGTATTTGCAGAGGAAGATGAACTCTTTTTATACCAAGTTCTGACGCAGTTTCCCAAAAGCTGTTCACAGCAAGGGGAACACCGTATCCTTTGCATATTTCAGCCGAGATCTCAGCAAGCTCGGAATATTCCTTCTCGGACATATCCTTTTCACGAAGTATCACCATATCGGGTCGAGCTGCTGCGATCTTTTCCAGCTGTTCGGGAAAACCTGCGTGGCAAAGTGTCCTGTTTGTTATGCAGATGATCTTACACATACAGATAATCGTTCAGCACAGGCTGCAAGCCCTCAGCGGACATATCCTTGTACATGGTATCAAAGCTTCTCGTATCTGCTATCTCGAACTGCTCATCGCCCTCGTTATCGTTTTCCTTGCCGGTGTATTTGCTTTCATGGTCACCTATACCCGTGGAAACTCCTGCGGATATCTTGGTGGCTGCGATCTTCACTATACCGTCACGGAAACTTTTGGTCTCACGGGAAGATACTGTTATACCTGCAAACGGCAGGAAAAGTCTGTAAGCACACAGTACCTGACAAAGCTGTCTTTCACCAACATCCATGTGGTCTATCTTGTCATTATTTACTATCGGGCGAAGTCTCGGACATGAGAGGGATATCTCAGCATGAGGGTACTTCCTCTGCAGATAGTACATATGCAGTCCCGTAGCCAGTGCGTCCTTTCTGAAATCGGAAAGTCCCAGCAGCGCCGAGCCGGCAATACCACGCATACCGCCCATAAGTGCTCTCTCCTGTGCTTCAAAACGGTAAGGCCATACGCGCTTGTGTCCTGCAAGGTGGAGAGTTTCGTACTTGACATTATCATAAGTTTCCTGAAAAACGGTGACATAGTCCACTCCGCATTTGTGGAGATATTTGTAATCTTCCACGTTCACGGGATATATCTCAACGCCAACCATACGGAAATACTTCCGCGCCAGTTTGCAGGCTTCACCTATATACTTTACATCGCTCATGCTCTTGCTTTCGCCTGTGAGGATAAGTATCTCCTCCATGCCGCTGTCTGCAATTACTTTCATCTCATGCTCGATCTGTTCCATGTTCAGTTTCATACGGCGGATATGGTTGTAGCAATTGAATCCGCAGTATACGCAGTAATTCTCGCAGTAATTAGCGATGTACAGCGGTGTGAACAGGTAAACCGTGTTGCCGAAATGCTTTCTGGTCTCAACACGTGCACGCTCAGCCATCTGTTCAAGGAAAGGTTCTGCAGCAGGAGAAAGCAGTGCCTTGAATTCCTCAACGCCGATAGTCGTTTTCTGTAATGCGCGTGAAACATCAAGTGCTGTATATGCATTGTAGTCGTAGCTGTCGAACTGTGTCATTACCTTTTCGAGTATATCACTTTTTATCTGCTCCTGACCTTCCATATATTTCATGTGGTCGGTACGGCAGGAGGGATCATTTTCAAGCTTGTGCTTGCGTTTTAATGCTTCTTCGGAAAGTCCCTCGGAATCAAACAGAAAATTATTTTCCATCGTATCCACACCTTAGTCTCTCAGAAATCCAGTAAGTGTATCGGAAGGCGATGCACCTCTTACAAGCACTCGTCCAAGACCCGAAAGGTAAGCCTGTCTTCCTGCTTCTATGGCTTTGCGGAAAGCGTCAGCCATCATCGGCAGATCGCCGGCGGTTGCCAGCGCAGTGTTTGACATAACTGCAGCAGCACCCATCTCCATAGCCTCGCAAGCCTGTGAAGGTCTGCCAATGCCTGCATCAACGATTATAGGCAGGTCTATTTCATCTATCAGTATCTGTATGAAATCCTTTGTTGCAAGACCCTTGTTTGAACCGATCGGCGAAGCCAGTGGCATTACAGATGCCGCACCTGCGTTAACAAGGTCTCTCGCAGTGTTAAGGTCGGGATACATATAAGGCATTACTACAAAGCCTTCATTTGCAAGTATCTCAGTAGCTTTTACTGTCTCCGCATTGTCGGGCAGAAGATACTTTGTATCGCGCATGATCTCTATTTTAACGAAATTTCCGCAGCCTAGTTCTCTTGCAAGCCTTGCTATGCGGACAGCTTCTTCTGCATTTCTTGCACCCGAAGTGTTAGGCAGAAGAGTAACGCCTTCGGGGATATGGTCAAGTATGCTCTCCTGATCTTTAGTATTTGCACGCCTTACAGCAAGGGTTATGATCTCTGCACCGGCATTCTCAACAGCTGCTTTTATAAGCGAAAGAGAATACTTTCCTGAACCGAGTATGAATCTAGAATTGAATTCGTGTCCGCCTATGACGAGTTTGTCATTGTTTATCATTTATATCGTCCTTTCGTTTTCAGGCTTCGTCCTTGCCTGATATTATCCTTAGTACCATTGTAGCCTGATGTGCCGCGCATACTGCAACTCTGGCTGATATAAGCCCCAGACCTTCGTTCACATCGCTCTTGCCGTCACCGCATAGCCAGAAATTCCGCGCTATCCTTTTGGTGACAATGCTGTTCGCACTTCCAAGTCCTGCCATGCCCGAGGCTGCCACCAGTTTTTTATCGGGGAAGTTTTCAAGCACCGAATTTACCAGCATAGCTTTCTGTTCGGCATTGTCGAAACATTCACAGACTATTAGAAAATCTGCCAGAAGCACAGGGATGTTTTCTTCGTCGAGCTTGACTGCCTGAGATGTTATATCGCAGTAGGGTGCTATTTTTAAGAGTGTATCTTTCAGTGCGTCTGCCTTGTACTGTCCAAGCTGTTCTGGAAAATACTGCTGACGGTTCAGGTTTGAGATATCTACCCTGTCAAAGTCTATCAGATGTATCCTGCCGAGCCCTGCACGTGCGAGGCTTATTGCAACATTAGAGCCAAGTCCGCCCAGACCGCAGATCACTACTGCCGTTTCCGAAAATAGTTTTTGCAGTTCTTTTCCGTGACGTTCTTCAAGTGCGGCATACATTTCTTCTTTTGATGGGATCATCTAGCCGCCTCCAACAAAGCTGACTACCTCAACGCTGTCGCCATCCTTGAGTACAGTGCTTTCGTACTGTGATTTAGGAAGTATATCCAGATTCAATTCGACTGCTACGCGCTTTGGATCGTAGCCGTTATCGTTCAGCATTTCGGTAACGGTCTTTCCCGCGAGTTCAAGCTGTTCGCCGTTTAACTTTACCATTTACATTCCTCCATACAAAAAAAGGGGACTGCACGCAAAAAACAGTCCCCCGAATGATCGGTATCATATTCCCTACGTTGGCATTATCCAAATCAGGTTATGGGTCGATAACTCGGTCGCTATCCTCTCAGCCTGTATACAAGCTCCCCTTATTTTATTTCAACGATAGATATTATACCACTCTTCATGATAAAAATCAAGTATTTATCGGGATTTTTCGGAAATTTTTTTGATGTTTCATGTAAAAAATCTTTGCTGTCCGCTGAAACGTACAGCCCTGCATCCACAATGAAGTTGATTTTACCATGAGAAGTTCTCTGGTAAACTTCCTTCACAGCCTCATGACAGCCTCGCCTTGGTCTGAAGCCATACATACATTTCAGAAATCTCGGCTCATACACCGCTTCCAGTATCTTCTTGAGTGCCAGCTGCACTATTTTATCCTCTTAGGCTACTATCCCCAACGGGCGAAGTTTACCATTTGCCTTTAGTATATATACCCTACGGGTTGGCAACGGTTTGTATGCTTTGTTCTTCAGTCTCCTCACAAGGTCAGCAATATTACTGTCAAGGTTCTTTCCGTATTCTTCCTTGGTCATCTCATCTATACCTACTGCTTTCTTGCCATCGAGTTCTCTGTGGCATTGTTTCAGCATGTCAGCATTGATGAGATGGTACAGACTCGTGAATATCGGTCGTTTCGTTGTCGCTGAAATCTCTGCTATTCTTTTCCTCAGAGAGACCGTTACTGTGTAACCTCCTTCCCTCTGTCGGCATTACCCGACTTCAATGGTACTATGAAGTTATCCGACTGCCTGCCGCCCATTTGACATCCTCCATTTTCAGTTGGGTAGTCAAACTCTCTTTCGAGAGACGGCAGGCTCTCCCCAGTTGATGTGCATCCTTAGTGTCAAGCATGATCGGCTCTTTGACCCCGCAGTGCCATACAGTTCTCACCATGTCGAGCTGTCTGATGTTGCCTTCCGCACCAGTTAAGACGTCGGCCAGCTGGAATAACTAACTTTTCGAGGCTCAATCGCTTTAACGACCCTACTTGCTTGCTGTCTACGCTTGT
>CADBAC010000075.1 GCA_902792495.1 Ruminococcus flavefaciens
CTGAAGTAGCCGATGTTATAAGGATTCAGGATAACTGTTGCATCGAGAACCTTTGACTTGATGAATGAGATGTGCTTTTCGCTTGAGTTATAGCCGACAACCACGACTTCATCCTCAAGACCGAGTTCTTCTACAGCAGAGCAGATACCGAGGGTGGTATTGGTGCTTGTGCCGTACATTACCTTGATGCCGTTGCTTTCGTCCTGGAGCATCTTCAGTGCAGTGTTGAATGCATCCATGTAAGTAACGCATCTGTCGGATTCGATGTAGTATGACTTGTTGATCTCAGCGAGTCTCTGCTGATCGTTAAAGACTTCTTCCTCTGTAGGAGCGTTGGCAGCAGCTTCAGCAGCAGCGGCAGCCTTCTTTACGTTTGCTTCTTCAAGCTTCTTTGCAGCCTCGGCAGCAGCGGCTCTTGCAGCCTTATCAGGGTCTTCGCCCTTTGCCTTTGCTTCGGCAGCAGCCTTCTGAGCAGCCTCTGAAGGATCGATGAGTTCTTCTTCCTCTTCCTGTCCCTGCTGAGCGGAGGACTGCTGCTGAGCGGATGCAGGATTCTTGATGTCGTTGAGTGCGAGCATACTGAAAGCGGTCTTGAAAGAACCTATACGAACTTCGGCTGTACTTGCTGTGTGGCCGATGATACCGACCTTGCCGACACCTGCGATCTTGCCTACCTGAGCCTTGAGCTGTTTTGCAGCTTCGTTGGCAGCGATCTCTCCGCAAATCTTATCGGATGCGTTGATAGCACATGAGATGCCGCTGAAATCGGTCATTGAGTCGATAGTCAGGATCTTGATGCCTCTTTCGACAGCTTCACCGAAGATGTCGTTGAGATCATCACGGTCGTTCGGAGCGATGATGATAGCATCGTATTCCTTTTCGATTGCTTCGGAGACATATTTTCTCTGTGTCTCAACGTCACTGTCGTCCTTGGCGCATTTGTAGTCTACCTTGTAGTTAAGCTCCTTGGCAGCTGCGGCTGTGCCTTTTCCGACATCTTCCCAGAAAGCTTCCTCAGAAGGATCGGCCTTGCCTATGACCATAACCTTTCCGGGCTTGGCGGCAGCGTTACCGCCATGCTGTTGCTGTTGGGACTTTCCACAGGAAGTAACTGAGGAAAGAAGAGAGAGAGTAAGCACGGCTGCGCCTAATCTGCCCAACATACTTTTGATTTTCAATTTTTTCATGTTATTATTTTACCTCCTTGGATATTATTATAATGTCCATGATTTATTTTAACACAAAATCATCAAAAATTCAACAAGAATCTATGAATAAAAATCCCACGTAATCACCAATAATTTTAAAGATTTTATGTGCATAATTGATAGATGATATACTATTTTTTATTTGAAAGAAAAATTCTACAATTTGTATAATGGGCTGTTACGGCTTTCTGCGGCAGTATCACAGCCATTCTATATTTATTTTATGGGGGCTGTATATAAAAGTTTATAGACTCGTCACAGGTTTTTGATACTTTTTTCTTGACATCGGTTTTAAAAAGTGATATACTTAAAGTTGACAAATACACGCTGTTTCAATGTTAAAATATATTAATTTATCAACTACAGCAGTAATTAAAGTCAGGAGGGGTAAAAATGCAATGCGAAAAGTGCGGTGCCGAAACAGGCGTGGAAATGATATCATGCCCTGAGTGCGGCGCTCCCGTCCCGCAAAATGTGGAGGGATTTGACAATACTATGGAGTTCCAGAGTGAACTCAGGGCTATCATCGTGGAAAACGGACCATGGGCAGTGGTGGATATCGATAAGTTCATCGGTCTTCTCAGCGATCATGTGCCCGATCATTCCAAGGAGAGGCGTCTTCTTATTAATATGTATCGTTCGGGCGTGCTTAAGGTGTTGCTCGAAGAGAGCAGGAATGACAACAGAGAACTGGCTGTTATGAAAGCAAGAAGCTTCCTTGTAGGCGAAATGTTCCTTGCCGAAAATGCTGCTGAGTTCGTTCTTGCCTGCTTTACATATATGCTGGGCTGGCCTTATGAATCACCTATGAAACAGCTCCCCGAAGATGAGGATGCAGGTGATACGGAAGAAAAGAAGAATACACACCTTGATATAAATGATAAGGTGTTCACTCCGAGAAATGCCCGTAAGTTCATACTTTCAGGTAATATCACTATCCCTGAAGGATATACCAAGCTGGAAGCTTTCACCTTTGATAAGTACGGTTCTCTCAGGACTATCAAGCTCCCGTCAACTCTCGTCGCTATCGGCGAATATTGCTTCTCTTCATGCAAGAGACTCAGAGGACTTGAACTCCCCGAAAACCTCAAGCTTATCAAGCAGGGCGCTTTCAGCCAGTGCCAGAATCTGGCTGTGGTGAAGATCCCTAACGGTGTTCTGGAGATCGAAGACAGCACCTTCTCGTTCTGCACAAGTCTGGAGGTCATTGAGATCCCCGACAGCGTCAGCAGCATAGGTGCAGAAGCATTCTCGGGCTGCGATAAGCTGAGAAAGCTTTTCCTCCCCGAAAGCGTGAAATTTATCGACAAAAACGCTTTCTCCTATTGCCCGAATCTTACAATATACTGTATAGAAAACTCATACGTACATAAGTATTGTCTCGCTACAGGCATGAACTGCGTTCTGGTCAGCTCTGCCTTAGAGGTATGAGTACGAGTGTGGAAGAAAGGATGATAACAGATGGTTGAGCTCGAAATAGGACAGGAAGTTGAGATGGAATTCGGCGGTAAGGCGCAGGTGCTCAGCGTTATCGGCAGCGGTGGTCAGGGTACTGTTTACCTTGTTCGCTTCAACGGTATGAAATGGGCGCTGAAATGGTACGACATCGATAAGATGAAGAAACCAAAGGCTTTCCGCAAGAACCTTGAAACAAATATCAACGACGGTCCTCCAAGCAATAAATTTCTCTGGCCAAAGTACCTTACCAAAGAGGCTGAGGACGGTACTTTCGGCTATATAATGGAACTGAAGCCCGATGGCTTTGATTCCTTCGTGGATATTCTCAATACCTATAAGCTGGAGATAGACCCTCTCACAGGCCACGCTGTCAAGAGAGACGTTAAATTCACCAGCCTTACCGCTATGATAACTGCGGTAATAAATATAGTAAACGCTTTCCGTCAGCTCCACCGTGCAGGTAAGAGCTATCAGGACCTTAACGACGGCGGTTTCTTTATCAACGTCAATACGGGCGCAGTTCTCGTCTGCGACTGTGATAATATCGCTCCTGACGGAAGCAACTTCGGAATCGGCGGTAAACCGGGCTATATGGCTCCTGAGGTCGTAAGAGGAATCGCACAGCCTAATGTACAGACAGATAAGTATTCCCTCGCTGTCGTACTCTTCAAGCTGCTCTTCAGAGGCGACCCTATGGAAGGAGAAAAGGTAGTACGTGATGTCTGCCTGACAGAAGCTTCCGAACTCAAGCATTACGGTCAGAACGCAATATTCGTTTATGACCCGAATGACGCTTCAAACAGACCTGTAAGAGGCATCCATGACAATGTTATAAAGTTCTGGAGAATATACCCCGATTACATCAAGGATGCGTTCATCCGCTCCTTTACAACGGGTATCGATGAACCTTCAAAGCGTATCATCGAGAACGAATGGCAGAAGCTCTTCATCCGTCTCCGCTCTGAGATCATCATGTGCGGCTGCGGAAGAACAAACTTTACCTCAATGTTCGTTCAGCCCAACGAGAAAACTTTCAAATGCCCTAAATGCGGTATGGAGTTCGCTACACTTGGATTCAGCAACAGAGACTCACGTATGCCGCTTTACCTCGGCTGCAAGTTCTATGAGTGCGAGATAACTCCCGAATCCGACGATTTCACTACCGTTGCAGGCGAGCTTGTGGAGAATAAGCTCAAACCGGGTGTTCTCGGTATCAAGAACTGCTCTGAGAGAATGTGGAAGGCTAAGATGCCTGACGGCACATTCTACGATATATCACCGGGAAAGGGATTCCCTATATGGCAGGGACTCGAGATAGATTTCGGCGGTATAACAGCAAAAATATAACCATAATACAGCATTTTGTTATTCAGCAATATACTGAAAGGAAGTATTATTATGAGCAATGAAAAAATTACAGACGCTGCCATGAACGGTGCGTTAGACGGCTTTGAAGCTGCTTCGGCAGCGGCAGAGATCGACAATTCGCTTGATTTTGACGACGATCCGCTCAGCGCAACGGGCGTTTCAAGAAAAAGCCTTGTTATCTTCTTCCTCATCGATACATCAGGTAGTATGAAAGGCAAGAAGATGGGTGAGCTCAATACAGTTATGGAAGAGCTTATCCCTGAGATCAGAAGAGTTGGTGAGGCTGATACCGAAGTTAAGGTAGCTGTTCTCACATTCTCAACAGACGTAAGATGGATGTATTCCACACCTATCCCGATCGAAGACTTTGAGTGGGCACGACTCAGAGCTAACGGCGTTACAAGCATGGGTGCTGCTTTCAAGGAACTTTCCCTCAGAATGTCCAGAAACAGCTTCCTCAATTCGCCTTCGCTCTCATTCGCTCCCGTTATCTTCCTCATGACAGACGGTTATCCTTCAGATGACTACAGAGAAGGTCTCAAGGAACTTCAGTCAAACAGCTGGTACAAGTTCGGCCTCAAGGCCGCTCTCGGCATAGGCAACGAGGCTAACGACGATGTGCTCGCTGAGTTCACAGGATCAAAGGATACAGTTGTTCACGCTTACTCAGGCGGACAGCTGGCTCAGATGATCAAGATCATCGCTGTAACTTCTTCACAGATCGGCAGTAAGAGTATGACTCTCTCAGACGATACAGGCCGTGAGATCGGCGAAGAGGACGTTTTTGCAGCTAAGCAGAAGCTCCTCGGACAGCAGATCCAGGAACTGGTCGGAAGCCAGGTGGAGGAGAGCGACGTTCCCTTCGATACAGGCTGGTAATGCGGCCTGAATATACAGCACCGGGCTGTATATGACTACTATAAATATGGAAGGAGGACGGATCAGTATGTTCAACGGTTTCAGCCACTCTGTCATGGGCGCAAGCCATGAAAAGACAGGACTGGTATGCCAGGACAGCTCAGCATACAAAGTTACCGACAACTATGCGATCGCCGTAGTTGCAGACGGTCACGGCAGCAAAAAACACTTCAGAAGCCATATCGGTTCAAAGTATGCTGTTGAGGCGACTATCGAAGCTATAGACAGATTTTATGAGGACCCCGAACAGTTCGAGGAAAATTTCCCCAAGAACCACAAAATGATCCTCAAAAATATAGAAAAGCAGATAATCGCAAACTGGAATTTTAAGGTGGAAAAACACCTTGCAGAAAACCCTGTTACAGCAGAGGAAAAGAGCAAGTTCACAGATGAGGAGTTTGAGAAGATTCCTCCCGAATCATATTACGGCTCTACCCTCATCGCCGCAGTAGCAGGTAAGAAATTCACTTTCGGCGTTCAGATCGGCGACGGTTCTCTTGTCGCACTCTTTGACGACGGCAAGGCAGTTATGCCAATGGAGTATAATGAATCTGCTCCCGCAAATGTGACAGCATCTATCTGTAATTCAAATGCTGCTACCATGTTCAGCAGCTTCTATACAGATAAGAAGCATATCATTGCAATGTACGCTTCCACAGACGGTCTCTATACCTCCTTCGGAAGCGAGTACGATTTCCTCGATTATCATACGATAATCACAGGTCAGCTCACAAATCTCGATGCTTTCAAGCAGGTGATAGTGAATAACCTGACAAAGAGATCACGCTTCGGTACTGAGGATGATATATCACTCTCGTGTGTTTTTGACAGCGAGTTCCTGAAAGAAAAAGAATCTCTTATCAAGGAAAAGATAGAAGAGAATAAAAAGCTTGCAGCAGAGCGTAAAGCTGAGCTTCTGAAAAAACAGGTCTGAGCTTCGCAGTCTGCGCAAAGCGGCGGGATAGGATTGGTAAACATGGTCCGTACTGTTGGGGCGGTGCGGAGAAACTTGAATAGCGTAAAGGAAAAGTGGTGTAAGCTATGGATAAAAGCACATTATATAGTACTGCCCAGAATTTTGCAAAAAAAATCAAAGAGGCAAGACCGGGATACGTTTCTGACCCCGATGCGTGCCTTTGCCTTATCATAGCGGATTCTCAGGAGATTTTCTCGGGAGTTACAAGTGTTAAGGTCGATGAGGGAGTAGTTGAAGTAAATCCCGCAGAGGATATCGCTGCAAATGCAGTCATCGCCATCCATGCCACCAGTAACAAAATTACTGCCGGCGAAAGAACAAAATGCATCCATTTTCTTTTCTGCTTTC
>CADBAC010000076.1 GCA_902792495.1 Ruminococcus flavefaciens
GATTCCGCTTCCTTCGGTGTTCCTTGAATTTGAACCACGCCAGAAACTTCCGAATACAAAGGGCAGTTCAGTCTCAGGCAGAAGCTGACCTTTATTTCGTATCGAGATGCTTGTGCCGTCATCCTGTCTGCGCATAGAAACGGTAATACCCTTGCCGTTTCCATATTTCACAGCATTTTCGATGATCTGGGAAATAATGCGGAAAAGCCCGTACTTGTCGCTTTCGATCATCGGGTCGCCTGCACAGGTGACTTCAAACGGTATCATGCTTATCTTCATTCTTCCCGAATATTCGCTGAGGGTCAGTTCACAGAGTTCTCTCAGGTAGAATTTGCTTATCTCAGGGACGTAAGCATTTACCGATTCAGAAGCAGTACCGATAAGTTCAGCGGTAAGAGCTTCTATTTTTTTTGTGTTGTTGCGTATCTTCTGAGCGATATCAACGTGGTCTGAATAAAGACCTGTTTCAATGGCGTCGGCATACAGGCTTATATTGGTCACAGGAGTTTTGACACCGTGAGCAATTGAAGCGATAAGAGTCTGCCGCTGATACTCAAGTTTTTCATTCTGCCGTCTTTCGGTCTGAAGCACATCCGTCAGCATATTCATTCCCCATATGAATTTACCGAAGTATTTGTTTCGGGATTCAGGGAGTTTTTCTGCTGTGGGTATCTTGGCGATGTGGGCTGGGTATTCCGACAATTTCTTGAAAGGGGCGAGTATTTTCACGTTTGTATATATGATGACAGCGCATATGATAAGCCAGAATATGACCATTATAATAATGCAGACTGCTCTCAGCTTTGCAAAAGTCGGTTGTTTGCAGGAATACAGCACGATACCGATAATGTTATCGCTGCTGTTTCTGAGAGTGCATACCGAAGTGCTGCTGTCAACATATGATAAAAAAGGCTGTGAACTGTCATTCAGTGGAACAAAAGTAATGCTCTCAGGAGCGCTTTTCCCGTAGACAGCTTTCCAATCCGCAAGTTTTTCTTCGATTATCCTGTCAGGTGGAACGTCTGAATCTGCGGCTATTTCTGACAGTTCCAGATGGATGGAATTAATGGTTATGTTCCGCTCGGTGGATGACTTATTGACAGTACGGGTCATCCATACGTTGAAAGCGACCATAATGACAGCGGCAATGGCGGTTATCAGAGCGAGAGGACGTATTATCGGCTTCAATTTTTGCCTCCGAATCTGTAACCCGCTTTCCAGACAGTCTGGATAATTTTAGGGTCATTCGGGTCGTCCTCAACTTTTTCACGAAGCCAGCGGATATGTACGCTGACAGTGCTTGGCTCGGAAAAGCAGTCGGCACCCCATACTTCATCGAACAGCTTGTTTTTATCCAGTATCTCACCCTGATGTTCCATCATGGTTTTAAGCAGTTCATACTCTTTAACGTTCAGCTTTATGGAATTGCCGTTTTTGCGGACTTCATGAAGCTGTGTATCCAGTGTGATGCCGCAGCCTGAGAGTTCATGTTTTTCAGCGATGGGAACAGTTCTTTTCATGAGTGCCTTTATCTTGGCAATAAGAACCGGAACAGAAAAAGGCTTTGTTATATAGTCATCCGCACCTGTTTCGTATCCGGTCAGTTTGCTCCGGTCATCGTCACGAGCGCTCATCATAAGCACGGGAGTATCGTAGCTTCTGCGCAGTTCGGTGCAGAAAGAAAATCCGTCCTTTTTCGGGAGCATAACATCGAGAAGTATCAATCTGTAAGTTTCGGAATCGAGGGCAGAGAGTCCTGATTCGGCACTGTCATACAGGTCAACTGTCATCTCGGCTCTGCAAAGGAAATCACGGACAAGAGCGCCGAGTTCGGGATCGTCTTCGATCATAAGTATATCTTTCACAGCATCACCTCCTTTTCATTATATCATGCATAGGAAAAATAATCAAGTATGGCTCAGAATGTACCGAGATCGATAAATTCGGGAGTATCCTGTACGCCTTCATTTCCGACAAGATCGGCCTGAAGAGTACGGCTTTCATGATCTGCTATCAGCATGAATATCATGTCGTCATTACGGATCCTTGTGATCGGAGTTCCGTGTTTTTCGTATGTAAGTATCTCCTTTAAGCGTGACTGATCTATGAGATCGTTTCCGCCGAATATCTCCTCTGATTTTATCCATTTGAAGTATTCGGAGTTCAATGTATTATTTTTCCGTGTTATCATGTCAGGCATACCATACGCTGTCAACTGGTTTACAGCAACAAGGCAGTCGCTGAAATTGTTTCCGAGACCGTCTAACAGTTTCGTATCCTTATCTCTGAGGATGTACTTTCTGTTGTCTTCATCACAGCATAACTCAGCGGAGTAGGAGTGTGTACTGTCTGTCAGAAAAACACTGTATGACTTATTGAACTTATCTGCTTCCGAGATGATCTGCTTTGCGGTATTTTCAGCATTGTCGCAGTTCTCAATGGCATTTCTGAGTGTGAAGGTGCATGATACCTCAGAGACGGTTTTTTCATTACCCTCGTTAAAATAAGAATTCATCAGTGACACTAAAACTCCCTTATCGTTAACGGCAGTGTTCACATTCAGGATTCCGAGAGATGTCAGGGAAGTAATGGTGCTGTCGGGATTTTTCATTCTGAGAACGCAGTGATCCTCTGACAGATAATCGCCATTTCTGCCGTAAGATACGGATACGACAGCTGATAACTGTTTGTGTGACTTAGTTCTTTCACCGCCTACAGATACGGCATATCCTACAGAATCAGTAAGCAGATCGGGGGCAAGCTGTAAGAGGAGCGCTTCGTACTCTGACAATACACCGTCATTTGGTGCAATGTCCTTTGTATTGCCGAAAACAGAACCGAAGCCTTCAAGTTCGTCACGGTATTCCTCGGGAAGCGTATGGAGAATACTTGTAATCTTTGAGTGGAGGACACTGCTTCTCTGTGTTTTTTTTACATCGGTCATAGAGGCGATAATAAGGTCGGAGAGGAAAGCGTCTGCTTTCTTTTCAAAACCGGGATCAGCTTTCAGCACAGTTTCCGCATAAGATCTTCCCGCATTGTAGTGATCGCCTGAGGTAAGATCAAGAGAAACATCGAAATAATGCTCTTTTTTTCCTATAATGCAGAGTCCGTCATCGGATACAAAATTCTCTGAGGTTTCCTCCTTTGTCGGAGGGATGCTGCTGTAGTCATTATAATTGAAGATATCGCCGACAGGTTCAAGAGTGCTTTTATCGGTTTCCGGAAAAACGAAATCATCATATGTGGTGGTACCGCATCCTGTCAGTGATAAAAACAAAAGTGCAGCGGCAATTGCAGTTTTTTTCATAAGCTTTACCACCCCAGTTCGCTCAGCCAGTGATGGAGTTTTCTTTCTCTTGAAGGAATCTCATCATTATCTTCAAGTTTGCCGAGAAGCAATTCTCCCTGTATACCGCCGTCCATCAGGTAGATCACTCTGTTGCTGTAGGAGGCGACTCTTTCGCTGTGAGTGACCATGAGGATAGTGCTTCCTTCCTTGTTGGCATTATTCAGTTCACGCATAACATCATTGGAAGCTTTGGAATTCAGCGCACCTGTGGGTTCGTCTGCAAAAATGATCTTAGGCGAATTGATAAGGGCACGGCAAAGGCAGGCACGCTGAAGCTGTCCGCCGGAAATCTCTGTAATTTCCTTAGAAGCGGTGTCGATTATGTCAAGCTTTCTCATAAGTTCATCAGCACGGCGGTCAACGGCTTTTTTGTCAATACCTGCCTGATAACCGGGGAGTATGATATTATCCATGATACATAGGTTCTTCATCATGTACATCTGCTGAAAGATAAATCCCATTTTCCGCAGTCTCAGTTCAGTGAGTTCATTTTTTGACATAGTATTGATATTTATGCCCTCGAATTCTACAGTTCCCGATGAAGCAGGGTCCATACCGCTGATGGTATAAAGCAGTGTGGATTTACCGCTTCCGCTTGGTCCCATTACGGTGACGAACTCACCCTCTTCGATATCAAGGTCGATATTGCAGAGAACGTTATTGCTGACTGAACGGACGATATAAGTTTTGCAGAGATCTCTTACTTTTAGCAATAGACTCATAGTTTGACCTCACATTTCTTCGTTTGTGTTCCTGAGATCGATGCTGCGGATCTTTCTCAGGAGAATGAATGACGGTATGATGATAGCTGTACAGAATATGACGGGGACAGCGACGAAAGTGAAAAGCGGCATGGAAATGAATCGGAATCCTGTAAGGCTGACTAAATTTTCACAGCATATCTGTGCCAGTTTCAGTCCCAGCGTAGAAGTCAGCAGAATGCCTGCAATGATGGAAATACCGCTTAGTATCAGTATTTTCAGAGCCTGCCAGTTCCTGATCGTCTTATCGCTGAAACCTATGTTCATCAGCAGTGATATCTCATGTCTGTCCTCGGTAATAAAGATATTGAGATAGAGAATAGTTATCAGAACACTTATAATAACAACTGATATGCTGAACGAATACATGATGAAATCTATAACAGGAGCGAATAGCACGAGATAATCATCAATGAACAATTTTTCATTATAGACAGCATCCTTGCCGTATAGTTCTTTGATCTGAGAAATGACTTCTTCTTTGTTATCGGAATCGATGACAGCTGCATAGAATGAGGATCTGTAATCTTCATTTTCAAAAGGATCGTACTCGGGAGACATTATAAAAACAGGCAAGCCCATTTCCATAGCGTCGATGAGACCTGTGACAACGAATTGTTCTTTTTTGAATTGTTCATGTTCATTGTAAGATGTGGGGATATCGATCTCAATAACAGAACCCGGAGTGATCTTCATTTTTTTTGCAGTATGGTATGTTATTGCTATCTCATTGCTGAGAACAGGCGCTCTGCCCGAATGATACTGAAGAGAAGCAGCATCATTCAAATAGAAGTAGACAATCGATTCATTATTCTTTCCGTCTGAAGTTCTGAATGAACAGTTGTCGGAGAGATCGAGTTCAAAATGAGCGGGGATATTGTTATCTCTGAGATCTTCATTTATGAGCTGCTCGATGGAAAGATTTTCGTATCTTGATCTTTCGTCATATGTATCCTGCATTTTTTCAGATAAGAGGCTGTAATCGACGTAAAAGTCAGCTCTTGTGACAAATGAGTATTTGAGAAAATTCTTGTTCTCGATAGAGAACCGCATATAAACAGTGAGCAGGATTATAGCGACGCACAGAGTATATGTAAGGATAAGAAAAATGTATCTCCTGATATTTGAAGTGATATCCGATACAGCAAGGAAAAGCGATACGGGAACAGATTTACTTGAGCGAAGGGAAGGCGAGTGCTTGGCTGAGAAGTTTTCACCGAGAGTTTCACCGTGAATAGCAGTCATTATAGATATCGTCTTCATTTTTCTCATTGAAAAAAGAGCGAATATGATAGTGAATAGAATAATGCCGAGAACAGCTGAAACTCCCATGGTAAGAAGAATAATATCATTCGGTATCGGTACCTGCTTGAAAAGGAGATCACCCAGATATTTAGTTGCCGGAAAACCAACAGCAACACCGATAACACCGCCGATAACAGAAAAACCGATATATTTTGCACAGAACAGCCATCGGAATTTCAGTGAATCAACACCGACAGCCCTCATAATACCGATCTCTTTTTCCTGTTCTTTCAGTTCAGCGATAACGGTAAAGCGTATGGTCAGTAAAATGAGAAGGATCATAAAAGCGCTGAGAAGTGCAAGAAAGAATGAAACAAGATCAGCTACTACGGTATAAGTGTTCATTTCGTTGTCGAGAAGATATATAGCAGCTCTATACTTGTATTGATCGAACATCTTGTCAGCCCAAAGCATAAGATTTGTAGGAGAGTCATCCTTGGCTTTCAGGTAGTAATAATCCGAAATAGTGAAGTTTTTCGTTCTTATTACATCATAATCCGCATCAGAGAGCACGAGACGGGAAAAGATATTATCATAGTCCTTGTAGAAATGACTGATAGTGAATTCATATACGTATCCGAGAGGGGAGATTATTCTGAACTTATCTCCTTCATTTGCGCCGAACTCAAATTTGAATCTGTAGGATAAGGCAATCTCACCGTTTTTTACATAAAAAGGCATATTATTCTGATCGTACAGAAGGTCATGATCATGGGGCTGTTTAGTTATACAAAAGTTTATGAACATCTTATCAGCGCCTTTGTCCTTGCTGAAATCCGAGATGTCTATCAATCTGTCCGATATCCGCAGACATTCCTGATGATAGTAATAAGAGATAGCGGGATCACTCTCTATG
>CADBAC010000077.1 GCA_902792495.1 Ruminococcus flavefaciens
CCATTCCGGCAATATGGGAGCTGAGAGACTGCTGTGTTATATACAGCTTCTCAGCTGCCTTGGTGAAGCTCCGTTCTCTTGCCAGTACGGCAAAATACTCCATAGACGATAAGTTCATTATGCCTCCTCTTAAGATACAACTTATACTTGTATTATATACAAATTCTAACAGTTTCACAATGTATCTTGTGCTGTGCTATATTTTGACTGTAAAGAAGAACATCTATTGAACTGTGAAGGAGGTAATGAAATGCCTATTGAGATCATTCCGACATTTATCATGTATTCCGCCGTTTCCGCCATCACGCCGGGACCGGCCAACCTGTGCTCGCTGGCGTCAGCCATTTCCTACGGACGAAAAAAGGCGCTGCGTCAATGGAGAGGGATCTTCACCGGATTCGCGGTCGTCTCCGTGACGATCTCCGTAATCGTCTGGTTCATAGGAATGGCGTTCCACAAGTGGCTGCACGTGCTGACCTGGATCGGAGCTGCGTATATACTGTGGCTGGCATGGCATATACTTCGCAGCGACAGTACCGGGCAGGCGGAAGCCCGGGAACACTGCAATTTTCTGACCGGGCTCTTCGTGCAGCTGACCAATCCCAAGATCATGGTTTTCTGCGCGACGGCATTGGCCACCTATGCGCTTCCTTATGCAGACAGTTACTGGGATATGCTCAAAATAGCGCTCCTCCTGCCGTTCCTGGGCGGTCCGATCGGCAATCTGGTGTGGCTGTTCGCAGGTGCTCAGTTGCAGCGTTTTTTCAAAGATCATCGGAAGATCGTAAACATTGTGATGGCTCTGGCGCTCGGTGTCTGCGCGGTCTCTATCGTTCTGCGAGGCTGAATGGTCATTTGACCCCAGAGGTCAAATGACCCTCCGGGTGGGCACCGGGGTCAAATGACCTCTGAGGTGAAAT
The DNA here is from genome assembly GCA_902792495.1 of Ruminococcus flavefaciens. GTDB lineage: Bacteria > Bacillota > Clostridia > Oscillospirales > Ruminococcaceae > Ruminococcus > Ruminococcus flavefaciens_Z. The sequence continues at coordinate 921 of CADBAC010000077.1, forward strand.
GGCCCATTTGACCCCGGAGGTCATTTGACCGGATATATGATCTTACGAATCAGTTTATAAGAGATTCCGGTGATCCTGTTGGCCTGTTTGGCAGAGATCCCGACCCGGCGCATTTCGCGCAGAGCTTTGTTTCTGTTCGCAGGTGTGAGCTTTTGGAACTCCGCTGCACAGCTGCAGCCTGAGATATCTCTCATGATCTTCGACGCGATGTCATCGGTAAGGACCCGGGGCGCTTCCTGATCAATATCCATACACTGATCGTCGTTCTCCGTCCGGTTAAAACTCCAGAAGAAATCTTTACTGACCAGGTCAAGCACTATTTTGGCGTCGATCAGGTCGTTGTCAAAATAGTCCTTAAAGCTGCTGTATCTGTACTGACCGGGGTCTGAACAGATCCGGACTTTGACGGGATTCCGGTGGATGTACCTGATCACGATGAGAAGGTGGGACGCGTCGTGCACGGGCTCGCTGATAAAGCGCGCCTGAAAGAGGTGGCCGACGCGCTGGTACTTGATGTTGTACCAGATCGCGAAGCTGGTGGCGATGTGCTGGAAGATCTGGCCGAGCGGCATCCCGCCGGTCCCCATCAGGAGGTGAATATGGTTCGACATCAGGCAATACGCAAGGACCTTATAGTCGCATTCACTCCGGTATTTGCGCAGCATCGACAGGAACTTGTCGCAGTCCTGCTCATCTTCAAAGATCCGCTGCTTGTCGACGCCGCGGTAGATTACGTGATAGATTCCGAGAGAACTGGTTTTTCGTGGAGTTGTAGACATGATTCTCCTTTTCTGAAGTGCGGATCAATTTGCGGATAAAGTGACAGTATCTGCTCATTGAATTAAAGATTAGCGGTGTTCTGCAAGGGTAATCAGTGGAGAAGACCACAGGGGACAGCCGCAATGGCTGTTAAGAAATGATTAGACTTGCTGGAACTAAGCGTAGCACACTTGAAATTCCTGCGCCCTATATTAATAAAGTATACTCCATTCTCGGAGAAAAATCAAGTGCCGCTGAGAAGTTTATTCTTTACACCGGGGACGTTTCAGCTCGTCTCACGGAAATGGCAGAGCGGCTTTGCGGCGTCACCGAGGTGTATTCCTACGGCGCTTTTCTACAGGCACAGCAGCTTGTCCTTGCCCTGACCGAGGGACAGAAAGTGCCGGAAAATGTCAGCTATATCGAGCGTATTTCCGCCTATATCGACACACACACCGCCTATCAGCTTGAAGCTGTGGTGCTTGCGAGGATGTGCGGCATGAGCTATCCGAATTTTGCAAAGCGTTTCAGCGAGCGCTACGGACGCAGCTGCAAGGAGCATATGACCCATGTCAGGGTCTCGAAAGCAAGGCGCCTGCTGAAGAATACCGCACTCGATATTTCTGACATTGCAGCGGAATGCGGCTTCTTTGACAGCAGCCACTTTATCAGGACCTACAAGAAAAAGTTAGGAATTACTCCTAACCGGGATAGGAAATGAAGAAATGACTTTTCGGTCCCGACATATATATTGTATCATTTCACTTAAAACTTGTCAATAGCAGATTAATTTAATTATGATTTAATTAAGTGCGCCGGATAGATGAAGTGTCAAAAATTGCTGTTGTGAAAATGGGCAGAATGCTGAGAATGTAAATATGACGAACTTGTTATTTTACTGAATTGACAATTGAAAGTCCATTACAAAACGGAGAATATCTTGCCAACTGAATTGTATTTTTGTACAGCTTGTTTAATCAGAAGCATAAATCAGAAAATGATAATTCGTTTATAGTTATAAATCTGTACTAAAGGCCGACGAGCAATTTTGACGAATTATGACAAGAGTATATCATTAAATCTGAATTGACTCATATTTTTACTAACAGCTGTTGAAGCTGACTGCATTTTTCATTTATTGCTTTTATTTTTAGGCTAAAAGATGGAAATTGCGGTCAAAGTTCATAATTTTTACTTGACCTTGGGCAAAATGCACTAATTTGGAAAGCAAAATAATAACATTTTGCAGATGGTCTTGACTTTTATGCAGATTTCTGCTATACTATGACTTGATAAATGCTCTAATGCTATTCTTATTTTTTGTTTTTTTGTTCATACGTGTCAGCGGCATTTACTCTGCTGCTGCGAAGGAATGACCTATCAGGTACGGTGCGGATTTGTACGTACAGATCACGCAGGCCGTATCAGGCAATGCGGCATGATATGATCAGGGATACCGTAAGTTTATATCATCAACATCAAGTACAGCTATGAATGGGGGAACATGATATGGCAACAACAAAACTGGTTGCTAAAAAGGTAACGGAAAATGAGATCAACTTCCCTAACATCAAAGAATGGGAAAAAGAGAGCGCTGGGGTAAGAGAATACCCGATCCTCGATTTCGATGAAAAGGCTCTCTGCAAACTTCAGACAGGGGTAAAAGAAACTTTAAAATACAGCAAAGTCGATATCTCGGGCGGCAAGGGATATGAGTTCTTCAAGCGTGTCTTCGATATCTGCGCTGCAAGCGTCGGCCTTGCTATCCTCGCTATCCCCATGGGCGCTTTCGCTCTCGCTATCTACATCGACGACAGGGGCAACCCCTTCTTCTCTCAGGTAAGACTTACCAAGGAAGGCAAACCTTTCCATATGTACAAGCTCCGCTCGATGTGCATGGACGCCGAAAAGAAGTTCGCTGACGTCCAGAAGGAAAATAAGAGCGACGGTCTCGCTTTCAAAAGCGACGATGACCCGAGAATCACAAGGATCGGTAAGTTTATCAGAAAAACTTCCATTGATGAGCTCCCGCAGCTTATCAATGTCATCAAGGGCGATATGTCCATTATCGGCCCCCGTCCGCCTCTTCCGAGAGAAGTCGTTCTCTACACACCCGAGCATATGGACCGCCTGCTGGTGAAGGGCGGACTCTCATGCATATGCCAGTGTGAGGGAAGAAGCGATATGGAGTTCGACAAGTGGGTCGAGAGCGATATCAGATACATAAAGTCAAGAAGCGCTCACCTCGATGTCAAGCTGATCTTCAAGACCATCAGCGCTGTCCTTCAGCGTAAGGGCGCTAAGTGACGGATGGAGGTCAGATGAAAGGGAAACTGATAGTTATTGAAGGGCTGGACGGAAGCGGCAAAGCTACCCAGACAGCTCTTCTTTGCGAAAAACTGAAAACAATGGGCGTTGAGTACGATCACTTCTCCTTCCCCGATTACAAGAACGAGTCATCCCTGTTGGTGAGGATGTACCTCGACGGGAAATTCGGAGATAATGCCGATCAGGTCAACCCCTATGCCGCTTCCTGCTTCTTTGCCTGCGACCGCTATGCAAGCTTCAGGACTCAGTGGCAGGATAAATACGAGGGCGGCCGTGTGATCGTCTGTGACCGCTATACTACGTCAAATGCAGTTCATCAGTGCTCGAAGCTCCCAAGTGGTGATTGGGATAACTTCATAAACTGGCTCTTCGATTTTGAATATAACAAGATCGGCCTGCCTGAGCCTGATGCCGTGATCTATCTGCGTGTGGATCCCGAGATCGGTCAGGAACTGCTGAAACATCGCTATAACGGCGACGAAAAGAAAAAAGATATACACGAAAAAGATGAGGATCACCTCAGACGTTCCCGTCTTACCGCCGATCACTGCGCTGAAGTATGCGGATGGCATACCATCGAGTGCGTGGACGAAAACGGTATGCGTGACAAGGAGGATATCGCTGCGGAGGTATTTGAAGCAGTCCGCAGTTTATTAGTATAAATGAAGGGATTATATTGCCAATGAAGCATAAAACATCTGAAATGATGGCAATGCTCGACCAGTCTCACGTTATGAGATATATGGACGAGCTGTCAGCTGAAGAAAAAAAGGAACTGGTGGATCAGATAGATTCCCTGGATCTCTCAGTGCTGGGCGTTGATGCCGCTGAGGAGGAAAGAGGCAAGTTCGAGCCTCTCTTCGCTACTACTCTTGAAGAGATCGACAAAAAGCGTGAACACTACAAGAAAATCGGCCTTCAGGCTATCCGTGAGGGCAAAGTCGGCGCTGTCCTGCTGGCAGGCGGACAGGGAAGCAGACTGGGCTTCGATAAGCCGAAGGGAACTTTCAACATCGGTGTTGACCACGACCTTTATATATTTGAATGCCTTATCAACAACCTTATGGATGTTGTTAAGGAGGCTCACACCTGGGTGCCGCTGTTCATCATGACCAGCGTTGACAACAAGAAGGACACTATCGACTTCTTCCGTGAGCATAATTACTTCGGATACAGCGACGATAACGTGTGGTTCTTCGCTCAGGAACAGCTCCCCACCGTGGATACAAACGGCAAGCTGATGCTGGCTGACAAGGGAAAGGTGCTCACCGCTCCCAACGGCAACGGCGGCTGGTATGCGTCTATGGAAAAGACAGGTATGCTGAAGATCCTGAGAGACAGCAAGATCAAGTGGCTCAATGTTTTCGCAGTTGACAACGTTCTCCAGCGTATCGCTGACCCGTGTTTCTTAGGTGCTGTCATAGATTCGGGCAAGGTTTCGGGCGCTAAGGTAGTTGCCAAAGCCGCACCTGACGAGAAGGTGGGAGTTCTCTGCCTTGAGGACGGCCGTCCTTCCATAGTCGAGTATTACGAAATGACCGAGGAAATGCGCACAAGCCGTGAGGAAAACGGTATGCTTTCCTACAATTACGGCGTTATCCTCAACTATCTGTTCCGTGTGGACAAGCTGAACAAGACTCTGAAAGTAAAGCTTCCGCTCCACAGGGCTTTCAAGAAGATCAAGTACCTCAACGACGACGGAGAGATCGTTACTCCCGACGAGCCGAATGCATACAAGTTCGAGACTCTCGCACTTGATATGGTTAAGCTTCAGGATAACTGTCTCGCTTACGAAGTTGACCGTAAGAAGGAGTTCGCTCCTGTCAAGAACAAGACAGGTGTCGATTCCGTGGAAACCGCCCGTGAACTTTTGAAGTATAACGGAGTGGAGATCTGATGCGCAAGCCGCTGAGCGAGCGGCGGCGCAATCACGATTCGCTCGTAAACTCGCTTACTCTGTACGTTACGGTTATTCTGCTTTCGCTCGCTGGCACTTTGTAATTCGTAATGCGTAATTAATGGTGGCCGAACATTTTGTAGGGGCGCACAGTGTGCGCCCTTTTTGCTGTGCCTTTATATTTGCCGTGATATAGCAAAGGACCGCCAAAGGCGGCCCCTACAAATCATTTTAAATTCGTCCCGACAGGGACACAATAATTCCGAATTCCGAATTCCGAATTATCAAAATCCGTCCCGACAGGGACACAATAATTACGCATTACGCATTACGCATTACGAATTA
>CADBAC010000078.1 GCA_902792495.1 Ruminococcus flavefaciens
CTTTATGCTTCCGCCTGACGCAGAAGCTTTTTCGTTAAGTCTGCTTTCAAGATCGGCAGGCAGTCTTTTCAGATCGCTGCTGCCGAAACTGATAGTTCCCTCCCCTGACTGCATATGCTTTTCTGCAAGTCTTGCGATAAGGTCGAAGTAGTCCTTGTCAGGGAGGTTTTTAAGCTTCTGTATTGTTTTTTCTATTGCCGTATTGATAAGTTCCACTTTGCATGAAAGGATCTTTCTTTTCATCTCCGCATCAATAGCGTTGCGGTTGTTTTCGTAGTCTCTCTCATGCTGTGTTGTTGTTTTTCTGATGTATTCATCATATGCAGTCTGAGCCTTGGATTCGCCTTCTTTTATGATCTGCTGTGCCTTTGTCTCAGCTGCCTTGATGATACTGTCCTCAGTCTGCTTCTGCTGAGCAGATATCATGTTCAGTATCTCGTCAAGTCCTGCCATTCAGATACACCTCCGTCAGACAGCAACGTCAACGTTAACTATCATAAGAATAGATACGAGGAGAGCGATGATAGCGTATGTCTCGACCATAGCAGCCATGATGATAGCCTTTCCGTTGTGATCGGGCTTCTTTGCTGTGATGCTTACACCTGCGGCAGCTGTTCTTCCCTGGATGATACCTGAGATAAGTCCTACAACTGCAATCGGAAGCGAAGCTGCGAGGAAACCGAGTCCCTGAGCGGTTGTGAGCTCGACAGCGTTTCCGCCTAAAATGCCTGTACGGTTGAGAATGAGAAGTGCTGAGAGGAAGCCGTAAAGTCCCTGTGTACCCGGGAGAAGCTCAAGGATAAGAACCTTGCTGAACTTTGAAGGGTCAACTGATACAACGCCTGAAGCTGCCTCACCTACAAGGCCAACGCCCTTTGCTGAACCTATACCTGCTAAAAGTGTAGCCAGTGCTGCACCGATAAGTGCTAAAATAATTCCATTACTCATGAGATTTTTCCTCCTTGAATTTTATATACTTTGTGTTTACTGTAAGCGGCTCGAATTCTCTGCCGCCGCCTGTATAGAATTTGCTGAACAGTTCAACGAACTGAAGTCTGTCTGTATGGACATAAGCACCGAGCAGATTTATTGCAAGGTTAGCTGTATGGCCGATAATACATACTATGATGAAAAGGATAAGCTTGACTATCTTGTTTTCGGGCATCGTTCCCATAAGGTTTATGACGCTTGCGATAGAACCTGTAGCAAGTCCCAGTGCAAGAAGTCGTGAATAGGAAAGTATATCACCGAGATAGCCTGTAGCAGTATTGTAAAGGGCATAAAGTCCGCCGAAGAATTTACCGAATATGGATTTTGAGGTCCTTCCTGCGGTGAGAACGAGGATTATTATACCTGCAAGCATTACATAAAGTCCTATCTGTTTCAGAGTAGGATCAACATCCGTGAACATTGAAACTCCCACAGGTGCTACACCTATTACTATCAGATAGACAGGAAGTGCATCGAATATGGCTCCCAGTTTATCGCCCTTGTCCCATGACATCTTGAAGGCAACTGCCACACCAAGGAATAGGTGAAGGATGCCCAGTCCGTATGAAAACAGGAGCAGTTTTACGGGATTTGTCATAGGCTCGAACCATAGAGCGATACTGCCTATTTCCTTGCCAAAAAATTCCCTTGCTGTTACCTGAACGATATCGCCGAACCAGCTTCCGAAAAGCGCTCCCCAGAAAATAGTGGAGATACCACAGTTACGGAACATAGTCAGAGTTTTCCGCATACTGTCTTCCAGCTTGAATTTTTTCAGTGCAATGGCCGTTCCTATGGTCATCACCAGACCGTAGCCTGCATCCGAAAGCATCATGCCGAAGAAGAGATAATAGAAGAACGACATTACAGGTGTCGGGTCTACATCTGCCTTTGACGGCATTGCATACATTTTTGTGATCCCTTCAACGGGTTCTGAGAAACGTCCGTTTTCGAGAAGTACAGGTACATCTTCATCCTCTGCGGGATCTGTATAGGTAACTGAAACGGTGTACTTTGAGGTAAGTTCCTTTTTCAGTTTTTCGCAGTATTTCTCGGGGATGAATCCCGTAAGTATGAACGTGCTTTCGGTGAATCCGAGGTTGCTGAGCGCTTCATACTTATCTTTTCGCATCTGAAGATAATCAATGGTGAATTTCAGTTTATCACGATGCTCTGCCAGTTTTTTTATGTGCTCGGCAGCCTGTTTTTTCTCCTCTTCCAGTTTAGCGATCTCCATACGGCAGTCCTTTATGACTTCCGAAGGCGTTCGCCTGTCATTTTCGGAAAGAGGGATGAAAGCCAGTTTTCTCAGGGAATTCTCGGCTTCTTCAGCTGTTTCTTTTCTGCATAGTATAAACAGGTCAGTCTGTTCTTTTGATAAAGAGATCACTTCTGCACTGCATCCCTCGGGAAGCTGTGCCTCCATATCCTCTGTATTTGTGGGGAATGGCACGGTACCGATGAATGCCGAAGTAGTGGCTGTTCCTTTGAAGTTCATGGGAACATCAAGACCCGACCATTGCTGAAGGGTGTCTATCTTCAGATTCAACTGTGAAACAGAAGAATCCGCATCAGCTATCAGTCTGCTGCATCGGATAATGTCATTGGAAGCATTCATGACCTTTTCAAGCTTCATGGCTTCCTTTCCGAAAGTATCGGTTTCCACTTCCCTGCGTCCCTCCAGCATATCTGCTAAGCTTGCCTTTTCGGGAGCGTAGGACTCGAGGATCTCCAGCGCCTGAGCGGCGGTACTCCGGAATTTTTCAAATTCTCCGATAACAGCCGTGACGTTGGTGTCCATAAGTTCTTCATCATTGTTGCTGCAAATTTCCACTACGCCTCTTCTCTGCAAAAGTTCGATGATCTTCTTGCTGTCGGTCAGCATAGCGATCAGCTCGATCTTTTTCATTCTGAGCTTCGACATATATTATATCACTCTCCTTTTTTAGGGAAGCGGGTCAGAAGAATCTGGCGATAACGGCGTCTATCGCTTTATCCATATTTTTCTGAGCCTGAGATGAGATGAGATCAATATCATCACTGCACGTTTTTTCAGCTTCAATGCGGTACTGTTCTGTTTTCGACTTTATGTCGTTACGCATTTTTGCAGCTTCAAGAGAAGCGACTGCCAGACGTTTCTGAACGGCCTGAGATGATCTTCCTGTTGCTTCATTGATGATCTCGTCCCGCCGCTTTTTAGCCTCGGAGTTTTTCTTTTCCGAATCGGCTTCGGCGGCAAGGATCTTCTTTACTGATTCTGATGCCAAAACTATCCCTCCTTAAAAATGACCAGCGGTCATTTAATAAGATTATTATATCATTCTGCTTTGAAATTGTCAATATGCAGAGGGTTAGAAATTTCTAACAGATGAGATAATAATCTGCAAATAAACAGAAAAGGAGCCCTCCCTACAGACAGCTCCCCTTTGCGCTTATTTGCTCAACGCATTAATTATACACTAAATTCAAAGCGGTGTCAAGATAATTTTGTAAGTTTTTCTTTAAATAGAAAAATGATTTGGCGGAAATTGTATGAGTATTATATTTTTCTATTTTATTATATGTAATTAATATTGCCTTTAAAGATACCCTTTCTATTGACATATCTTTGAAATAAGAGTAAAATATAAATAATATTGTATAACAGGAGCGGAAAATGAAAAATTGTGTTGTTCTGATAGGAATGCCGGGTGTCGGAAAAAGCACCGTAGGAGTCATTCTCGCTAAGATACTCGGATATAAATTCATCGATACCGATCTGGTTATTCAGGAGCATGAAAAGAAACTGCTCAAAGATATTATTTCCGGGGAAGGGATCAACGGATTCATCGCAAAAGAAAATGAGATAATAAGTAAGCTCAAAGCTGAAAAAGCCGTAATAGCCACAGGCGGAAGCGTCATCTACGGTGAGGATGCTATGAAAAATCTCTCTGAACTCGGCAAGATATTTTACCTGAAACTTGATTATCGCAAGCTGAAATACCGCCTCGGAAATATCAAAAACAGGGGTGTTGTTATAAAAAACGGGCAGAAACTTTCTGATCTTTATAATGAAAGATGCCCTGTTTATGAAAAATATGCCGATGTTATTATTGATGAAAACGGCAGGAATATAGAAAAAACTGTTGAAAAAATACTGGAATATACATGAGACTTGGGCGAAATCACCAATATTTTTTATTGAAATATGCCAAATTATACAATCTTCAGTTTTATACAAAAAACTCCTTTGACATTAGGCAAATTTTGTGATATAATATATTCTGGAATTATAATTTATTAGTTTATTTATGAGGATCCGGCATTTTACTGTGATTATGCTGTAAGATGAATGGTTCTCCGCTGTCATTGGCGAGGATGTGTTTAACCGTACATGGCTGATCATTGCTTGCGGCGGATGACATGAATTACAGTGTTCTCCTGTCAGGTGCAGCAGAGTCTGTTTCAGAGTCTCACGGATATCGGAAAGGAAATATAATGTCTAAAATTATTGCGATCACATCAGGCAAGGGCGGTACGGGCAAGTCAACCGTTTGCGCAGGACTTGGCTACACTCTCGCAAAACAAGGACACAGAACCCTCATTATTGAGTTGGATTTCGGTCTCAGATGCCTCGATATCATGTTCGGTGTTGAAGATGATATCAGATACGATCTCGGTGATGTTCTCAAAGGTAAAAAGACCGCTCTTGAGGCTATCGCCCCGATCCCTATGGCTTCTAATCTCAATCTGCTCTGCGCTCCGAAAAGCCTTACAAGTGTTTCGGCTGAACAGATCGTTGAGATATGCCGTTCAGTAAAAAAATATTTTGAGTATATCATCATCGATACGGGTGCGGGTATCAATTCCCATGTATTCGATATCGTTGAGCAGGCTAACCTTATACTCGTTGTTTCTACTCCCGACCCTGTTTGTATCAGAGATGCAAGCCTTATGTCGGATGAGTTCTACAACAGAGGAAATAAGAGCCAGCGTCTCATTATCAATAAAATAAGCAAGAAGGTCATCGGTGAGGCTCTTGTCGCCAATCTGGATGAGATCATTGATAAAGTCGGTGTTCAGCTTATCGGTGTTATTCCTGATGATTTCAAAATGACAGTTGCTACAGGTAAGGGTACGCCTATCCCTACCGATTCGGAGGCTCTCAAGGCTTTTGATGCCATCTCCAAGAGACTCGGCGGAGAATTTGTTCCGCTTACTGTCAAGACTTCTTGATATATTTGAAATACAACCGCTCAGCGGGGAAAGGACAGAAATATGAAGATAGCAATTATTGCACATGATGCTAAGAAAGAGCTTATGGTCCAGTTCTGCAGCGCTTACTGCGGAATCTTATCAAAGCATACTCTTATTGCGACTAATACTACAGGAAAGCAGGTAAGCGAAGCTACAGGTCTTCCGATCAAGAGATATCTCAGCGGACAGGGCGGCGCAGAACAGATACTTGCGCTCCTCTCCTGCAACGAAGTGGACGTTCTCCTCTTCTTCAGAGATCCTATAAATCCAAAGGCGGCAGACGTACACGGCATGAACCTTCTCAGGCTCTGCGATGTTCACAATGTACCTGTTGCCACAAATATCGCAACCGCCGAAGCCCTCATCCTTGCCCTTGAAAGAGGCGATCTTGACTGGCGTGAGGTCGGTAATCCGAGCATCTGATGTTCAATTGTCCCTTCCAAGGGACAATTTTCATGTGAGAAGATTTTATAATTATAGAAAGGCTGGATAATATGGCTTTAAATATCAAACGCCCAAACGGTACTGAGGATGTACTTCCTAAGGACGTTTACAAATGGCACACTGTAGAAAAAATCGCAAGGGAGACTGCCGAAAGCTTCGGCTTCGGTGAGCTTCGTTTTCCTACCTTTGAGAATACCGAGCTTTTCCACCGCTCTGTAGGAGAAACTACCGACGTGGTACAGAAAGAAATGTACTCGGTCATCGCAAAGGACACAAAATTCACACTTCGTCCCGAGGGTACAGCAGGCACTATCCGTGCGATGATGCAAAACGGTATGCTGAACGATGCGCTCCCTCAGAAGGTGTACTACATTCTTTCCTGTTTCAGACATGAAAGACCCGAAGCAGGCAGACTGAGAGAATTTCACCAGTTCGGCGTTGAAATGGCAGGAAGCCCCCTTCCTTCATCGGACGCGGACATCATCTCTCTGGCTCATGATATATTCAGGGATCTGGGACTTAAAAACATCCATCTGATATACTCCGGA
>CADBAC010000079.1 GCA_902792495.1 Ruminococcus flavefaciens
GATTGTATAGAAATTCCGCAGGCATACTATCGTATGTCAAGGGATTTCTGTGCAAGATGACGGAAAATATGTCCGCAGATTCAGTGCAAAGCCGTCAGGTGGGCTTTGTGCGGTGTTGCCTTAAGGAAGGGGAGTGCAGAGGGGAAAACTAAAGGAAGGGGGAGAAATGCCGACTTTTTTAGTATCGTTTTGCATTATGAATCAGCGAGCGAAAGCAGATATTCCGTGCCGATGAGAGTAAGCGAGCTTGCGAGCGATTCGTGTCCTCTCCCCCTTCCTTTTGGTTTCCCCTTTGCATGAATGTAGATGTTCAACAAACATTTTCCTCGGCTTGACCGACGAAATAACTTCCGATATTAAATTAAACGGGCAGTTCATGGAACGCCGAGGGCGGCGTTCCCTACAGATTAATTCTTCTGATCAATTAAACTTTATACCTTGGGAATTGCGCACGGCAATAGCATCGCTCCCACTTGAAATATAAATAAATATATGTTATACTATAAAACAGGATCGGCAGAAATGTCTCTGCCTTTATTATCGAACAATATTTATAGTATACAGGAGGAATCCCCCAATGAAAAACGTTTTAGTAGTAGGCGGAGGCGGCCGTGAACACGCCATCATCATGAAGCTGGCTGAAAGCAAGAATGTCGGCAAGCTTTACTGTACCCCCGGCAACGGCGGTATCTCTAAGTACGCAGAATGTTTCAACGTAGGCGCTACCGATATCGACGGCGTTGTTGCTCTCGCTAAGGAACTGAAACCCGATATGGTAGTCGTTGCTCCCGATGATCCGCTGGTTCTCGGTATGGTCGATGCTCTTCAGGCTGAGGGCTTCATGACTTTCGGCCCCAAGGCTAACGCTGCTCTCATCGAAGGCTCCAAGGTATTCTCCAAGGAACTGATGAAAAAATACAACATCCCTACTGCTTTCTACGAGGTCTTCACCGAGTCCGACAAGGCTATCGCTTACCTCAAGGAGCAGAACAGCTATCCCGCAGTTATCAAGGCTGACGGTCTCGCTCTCGGTAAGGGCGTTATCATCGCTCAGAACGAGGAAGAAGCTGTCAAGGCTGTTCATGATATGATCGACGAGCTGAAGTTCGGCAAGAGCTCCGCACGTATCGTTATCGAGGAATTTCTCACAGGTCCCGAGGTATCTGTTCTCTCATTCACCGACGGCAAGACTATGGTGCCTATGATATCTTCTATGGACCACAAACGTGCCCTCGACGGCGACAAGGGTCTGAATACAGGCGGTATGGGTACTGTATCTCCTAACCCTTACTACACCGAAGATATCGCCAAGGAATGCATGGAAAAGATATTCCTCCCCACTATGAACGCTATGAACGCTGAGGGACGCACTTTCGAGGGCTGTCTCTACTTCGGTCTTATGCTCACTCCAAAGGGACCAAAGGTAATTGAGTACAACTGCCGTTTCGGTGACCCTGAGACTCAGGTAGTCCTCCCAATGCTTGACGCTGACCTCTATGAGATATTCGAGGCTATCTACAACCACGAACTTGATAAAGTCGATATCAAGTGGCATAAGGGAAGCTGTGCCTGCGTTGTTATGGCAAGCGGCGGCTATCCGGAAAGCTACCCAAAGGGCATCGAAATGAACGGCTTTGACGATAAGGGTCAGGTAAGCGGATGCTTCGTTTACCATGCAGGCACTAAGCTCAGCGAGGACGGAAAATTCCTCACAAACGGCGGCCGTGTCATCGGTGTGACCGCTAAGGGCGATACCTTACAGGCTGCTCTTGATAAAGCTTACAGTCAGAGAGCACTGAAAGCACTGAACTGAGGAGGATACCATGCGTGAAAGATTGAACACAGGTATCTTTTTAGGAATGATAGGCAACATCCTTTTCATCGGATTCGGTCTCGTTTGTATGCTTTACTACAAGACCTACGATCCTCTCAGCGTATTCTCAAAACTGCTTGAGGGGCTGGCTTACATCACAGAAGTTGCAGGATTCGGAACACTTGCTTTTTCCGCTTACCTTATCATACAGAGCGCAAGAATGAGAAGGCAGCTGAAGATAGCCTATCCCATCTATATTGTTTTTGAGGCGATAATGATGGTGCTCGAACTTAATTCTTTCCATTTTTCATTCTATGCTCCATATTCACTGGGGCTCGCTATCTTCCATTCAGTAGCATCTGCTGCTGCCTGTTTCGCATTTATCCAGTTTGATCCCGAGAATCATAAGTACGAAGCACTCATAATCGTTTGCATAGGACTTATTTTCGGCGGTATGCTGGGAAATATCATGGGTATCAGGATCTACTTCAGCATTCTCGTCAATGCTTTCGCTTTCTCGCTCCTCTTTGCAGGCATAAGATTCCTTACAAAGAGAGAGGAAATAGACATTGACGTTTACGGGGACAGGGCTACTGTTACGGAATACAGCAGCGATTTCTTCAAAGATAAATAAGCTTTAACGGGTACTACAATGTACCCGTTTTTATTGCTCCCACAACTAAACCTTGCCGAGAAATTTCCTTTCTGACTTCGTCTTTCTGTCAAAGTTTAATTTCGGGAGTAAAAATTATACAAACTGCAATAAAAAAAGCTTTTCATACCCCCTGCAATATTCATTTTTTCATAAAAAATTGTTCATTTTTCATTGACATTTTCTTAATTTTGAGTTATAATAAATATAATAATTACTTTGTGCAGAAAGAAGGTCGAACTACCATGACTAATGACAAAGGCCTCAAGGTCCTCATTGTTGATGATGATAAGAATATTTGCGATCTCCTGAGACTATATCTTGAAAAAGACGGCTACAGCGTACTTCTCTGCCATGACGGTGACGATGCAGTTGTAAAATTCAAGGCCCTTTCTCCTGATATGGTGCTCCTTGATATAATGCTCCCCGGTAAGGACGGCTGGCAGGTCTGCCGTGAAATAAGAAAAATTTCCAATGTACCGATAATTATGATCACCGCTAAGGGCGAGACCATCGACAAGGTCATCGGTCTTGAACTGGGCGCTGACGATTATATAGTAAAGCCTTTCGACGCTAAGGAAGTTATCGCCCGTATCAATGCCGTTACAAGACGTGTCGGCACCGGCATTTCCGAGCCCGAACAGAAAGAGGTACACTACGATAAGCTTTCTGTAAATATGGACAGCTATGAACTCAAAGTCAACGGTAAGATAATAGATACTCCTCCGAAAGAGCTGGAGCTCCTTTACTACCTTGCTTCAAATCCGAACCGTGTTTACACCCGTGACCAGCTTCTTGATGAGGTATGGGGCTTCGAGTATTACGGCGATTCCCGTACTATCGATGTCCATATCAAAAGACTCCGTGAAAAGCTGGAAGGTATTTCCGATAAGTGGTCTCTGAAAACCGTCTGGGGCGTTGGTTATAAGTTTGAAGCTGACGAAGAAGAATAACAAATATACGGTGCATATGCGCCTTCTGAAAAGCGGCAACATCCTCATGTTCCGCAAAGAGTTATTGACAGACAAAGGGGACGTAATGTCCCCTTGTTTCGTACACAGAGGTGATCTGTTTTGAAAAATAAAAAAAGCTCGTATTATAAACTCCTCGTCATGACTATGTTTATAATCATCTCCCTTATATCTTTGCTGGGTGTTCTGACTGTTTCGCTCAGTTCGGCTATCTACAGGAACACCGAACTTGAACAGCTCAATAAAACAGGGGATATCCTCATAAGCTGTTTCAAGGACCAGTATTACCGCTCCGATAATATCTACGATGAGAATATCAGTTCTCTTTGCAGAAGCTTCGGAAGCAACGGCAATTATTCCGTTTATCTCTACGATGAGAACGGCAATAATATCGCCTTCAAGGACGATAATTCCGTAGGAGACATGACTCTCTCCCCGTCAATGATATCACGACTGGATGCAAAGGATTTCCTCGGTCTGGATTCAATACATATCTCGCAGCAAGAACCGTATATGCTCTATGCTACACAGTTCTTCGCCAAAAATCAGGATAACGTGGCTCCAAAAGTTATGTATGCCGCTTTCTATCAGCGCTCGGACAGCCTTAACAGCTTCACTATAAAAGTTACCATTGCATATGCGATCCTTGGAATTATCGGTGCTGTTCTTGCATATCTTCTTTTAAACCGCAAAACAAAACGTCTTGCCGCTTATGAATATGACTTCATGAGAATATCCGAGATGTACGCAAAGGGCGATTTCTCCGAGACCATAAGCACTACAGTCCCCGGCACCAACAAGGAGATCGCTGAATATGTCAATGCTATCGCCGCTAACGTGGCAAGCAGCGAGGAAACATCAAAGACATTCATCGCCAATGTATCCCACGAGCTGAGAACTCCTATGACTACGATAGGCGGATTCGTTGACGGTATCCTTGACGGCACTATCCCAAAATCAAGACAGAATGAATACCTCATCCTTGTTTCAAAAGAGATAAAGCGTCTGAGGATACTCATAAGCTCAATGCTGAATATGTCACGCTTTGAATCGGGTACTCTCTCGCCTAACTTCAAGGAAACCAACCTTACAGACCTTGTTATCCAGACTGTTCTTATGTTTGAAAAGAAGATCGATGACAAGCATCTGGAAGTTGAAGGCCTCGGAAGCGCACGTATCGACGCTGAAGTGGATGCCGACCTCATACAGCAGGTAATATACAATCTGGTGGAAAATGCTGTAAAGTTCATAAACGAGCGTGGAACTCTCTCATTCCGCTTTGAGAAGCTGAACGGAATGGTCACTATCGGTATCAAGAATACGGGTGAAGGCCTTACCAATGAAGAGATCACTCAGGTATTCGACAGATTCTATAAGACAGATTCATCACGAGGCAAAGACACCACAGGCCTCGGTCTTGGACTTTCTATCTCACGCAAGATAGTTCATCTCCATGACGGCCATATTGTTGTAAAGAGCGTTTACAACGAATACACCGAATTCCTTGTGGAGATCCCCGAAAAACGCAACAGTGTAAAGAAAGGATAATTATGGAAGAAAGAGACAATATATCTCCTATCGGGAACGAACCTGCTGAAAATGCTGCTCCTGCTGATATGCCGGGCATAGCAGACACAGGAAGTTCCGTTATAAATGAACCTCTGAAGCAGACACAGACGGTTATCAGCTCCGTTCCTGCGAACAGCACTGAGAATTACGGCACTGCAAACACTACTTCAAGCCCGTATAGTTCATCCGTAGCCGCTCAGAGCAATGCTCCTGTGAATAATACGGTACAGAGCAACACTTACGGTACTGCAAACACTACTTCAAGCCCGTATAGTTCATCCGTGAATCCGTCCGCTCAGAGCAATGCTTCTGTGAATAATACAGCACAGAGCAATTCTTACGGTACTCAGCAGTCCGCTCAGACAAATACCGCTCAGCAGACAACTCCTCCGCCTTCTCAGAACGTGAGAAAGCCCGTTTACGATAAGTTCATGTACGAACCTATCGGCTTCGCAGGCTACGACACAAGGGCACATATCCCGCCTGAAAATCCCTACGGCACTATTGCCGAGATGTACAACAGCGGCGAGGATGAAGAGCCTGAGAAGGTCGATGACAAGATAGCTTACAAGCTTGTTGCAGGGCTTATTGCCTGCTGTCTCCTTGTTTCCGTCATCGGTATCATCTATGACGTTGCCAACAGCAACAAGGCTATGAAACAATTCAAAGCCACCGGCCCCGTCGTCCTCTACAGCGAAAAGAAACCCGAAAGTGCCAAGGAGTTCGATGAATACAAGGACGAAGACGGACGATACACCACCGAGGGCGTGGCCAAGCTTGTACGTCCTTCCATTGTTGAGATATACACTTACTCTGACCCTGCACATAAAGACCTTGTAGGCACAGGCTCAGGCATCGTTATCTCAAAGGACGGCTACATCGTTACAAATGCCCATGTGCTTGAATCTGACGGCTACCACCTTATCCAGACTCTTGATGAGGAAAACTACAGCGCAACAATAGTCGGCCGTGACGTAAAGACTGACATCGCTGTCATAAAGGTAAATGCCAACAACCTCACTCCTGCTACTTTCGGCGACTCTGATGAATCGGTTGTGGGTGAACAGGTCGTTGCAATAGGAAACCCTGCAAACCTCTCCAGCACAGTTACTGACGGTATCATTTCCGCTATCAACCGTAAGATAAGAAGCGATTCCACCGGCTTCCAGATGGACTGCATACAGACAAATGCCGACATCAGCCCCGGTAACTCAGGCGGTGCTCTTGTCAATATGTACGGCCAGGTCATCGGTATCACATCTTCAAAATACGTAAGCTCAATGGTTGAAGGTCTGGGATTCGCTATAACTATCAACGAAGCCAAGCCGATTATCGAGGAACTTCTCGACAACGGCTTCATTGCAGGCCGTTTCCGTATCGGCATCACTCTTATCGATATGTCCAGCGCATCCAAACGTGCAAGCATTGAGGAAGCTATAAAAATGGAACTCCCCGAGAACTTCAAGGGAGTTTACATCCAGAGCATTGACAAGGATTGCGATATCGCCAAGACAAAGCTGAAAGAAGGCGACTTCATCACCGAGATAGACGGTACGAAGGTATCCACCTACGATGAGCTTTATGAGGCTATATCAGGCAAATTTGAAGCAGGGGACACCGTCCCTGCAAAATGCGCTCATCTTGAAAAGAGCGGCATCAGCTACTATGAGATCGAATTCAAACTCATGGAAGATACATCGGGCAATTATTGATCCATCAGCCATGACGGACGCTTTGAATTGACTCCGCATACTCCTCCTGTACAGCCTGAAACGGCAAGCAGGAGGAGTTTTTTTATATCTGCTGTTTCTACTGAAAGAGCAAGTCCGGCTATGAATAATATCACGAATATGACACATCCGCATATAACGCCGCTGACAGCGCCTCTGTGCCGCCTGTACCTGCCGCATATATACGAACCCGTGTAAGCGCCTGCGGTCAGTGAGAGAGCCGCCAGAACGTCCGTGAGGCCCATATCTTTCAGAAAGAGATATATCACAGCTGAAAATACACATCCGCAGGCAGCGGAAACGGCAAGTCCGATGATAACAGAAACTAAAATGCTCATGGGCAGGCTGCTCCACAAGCTTTTCTTATGTTTACGCATAAAAAACCTCCGTACAGGATCTTTTGTAAATCCTATGCGGAGGTATTCTTATTTATTCATCCTTTGAAGCTTTCTTGGACTTCTTTTCCTTAGCTGTATCGTCTACAACACCTGCTGTAGCAAGTGGAGACTTCTTGGCAGGCTTTTCAGCCTTCATACGCTCAGCAGCTGTAACATTCTCAGTTATAGCCCAGTTCTTGATCCTGAGCTTGTGCTTTGCGCCGCCTGTCTCGATAACGATGGTATCTTCACCGATGCTTACAACGATACCAACGATACCGCCGCCTGTAACGATCTCATCGCCGACCTGGATATTAGCCTGCATCTCCTTCATTTCCTGATCACGCTTTTTCTGTGGTCTGATAGCAACAAAATAGAGAAGACCAAAGAGAATGAGCATAGGCAGACCCATGCTGAGGAAAGCTGAGGAAGGAGTCATTTCCTGTGCTGAAGCAGCTGTAGATGCTGAAGATGCTTCTTCTGCAAAAGCGGACATTGCTGAGCTGACTGCTATAGCAGCAGTAGAGAGCCCTGAAGCAACAGCGCTTACGATTTTTTTCTTATTCATATACTATCTCCATTCTGCCTTACGGCATAATAATACTAAAGAAGATTATACCATATATCGGGCGATAATGCAAGTGGTTTTCTCAAAAAAACACACGTCGCACTTAACCTCGGTACTCATATAGAAACTTTATACGCATTTATCGGGGGAAACCTTTCTGAGGAAAGGTTCTCCCCCGAACCCCTTTCCAAAGACTTTTAATAGAATTTTG
>CADBAC010000080.1 GCA_902792495.1 Ruminococcus flavefaciens
CGGGGGAAGAACCTTTCCTCAGAAAGGTTTTCCCCCGATAAATACATATAAAGCTGCTGTATGAGCACCACGGTTAGCAGTGGCTTTTTATTCGTTGGTTCTGGTGAGAGACTCGCTGCGGCCGTCTTCCCAGTGGAATGTCAGATGATCGCTGTCTATGCGGTCAACGGAGACGATATCGGGATCGGTATCGATGCCGCCGAATCTGAAGATTAGGGTATCTCCGCTTATCTCATAGCTGAACGGGAGTCCTGTACCATCGGAAACGTTGTTATACTTACCGCCGGGGGTGTCCTCGTAGAACTCGAAAACTCTTGCTTCGGTATAGCCTGTTGCAGACCATTTGCCTGCGAGATAATCCACAGAAAGTTCTGCCTCTGTTTCTGTTGTGGCTTCGGTGGAATTCTCGTCATCGGTGGTGGTTTCTTCGGTGGTCGTGGTCTCCTCTGTTGTATCTGTCGCCATTGTAGTGATCGGCAGCATAGATGTAGCTGTAGCTGCGCTGAAGTTGACAGAAACAGTAGTCACAGCTTCGGTTGCCTGTGTTTCAGCTTCGGTAGTTACGGCTTCGGTATATTCTTCCTCGTTGATGTCGTCTGTGTTTTCTTCTGTATATTCTTCTGCTTCGGTAGAATTCATGCCTGTAAGCGGTTCTTTCACAGTAGGATAAATGTTCCTCTTGACGTAGACCGTACCAACTATAACAGCCACAGCAGCAGCAACAGCGGCAGCTGAACCTGCGATACGCCGCCACATCGGGCGGTGGTAAACTTCCGTACCCGAAACGGTGATACCATTTGTCTCGAATCCTGCTTCTTCTGTCTTTTCAAGGCACTTCTCAAGTATCCTTTTCTTGGCACTTTTTCCGAGCATTGGGTAATTACTGGATATTTCCTCGACTGCGGCTTCGTCTATATCTTTAAGCTCATCGAGATTATTTTTTTCATGTTCTGTCATATTCTCTTTTCACCCTTTCCCCAGCAGCTGACCGATCTTTTTTCTGGCTCTCAGACTTCTTTTCTGAACAGCATCTGCGGTCATGGACAGCCGCTCTGCTATTTCTCTTACAGAGCAGTTGTAGTAATACTGGTAAATTATAATGGAACTGTCGGGTTCGCCCAGAGACCTTACGGTATTCCAGAGTTTGCTCCGATAAAGGCGTTTGTCAGTCTCGTCCTCAATATTTATATCTGAAGGAGGTAAGACAGTAGTATCGTCATCGATAGAAGGTCCTTCTCTTCGGGCGGTGAGCTGTCTGAACATATCGATAGCCCGTCGTTTAGCGATAGTAGCGATGAAGCTTTTAAGGCTTCCGCCCTCGGATGAATATTTTTCTTTGTTCTTATATATATCAACGAAAACGTCGCTGACGCAGTCCTCGACGTCTTCCCGTGTGCCGCATTTTCCCAGTTTGCTTATGGCGATGGCATAGACATAGTTGCCGTAGCTGTCGATAAGCTTCCTATAGGCGGCTTCAGGTTGTTTTTCCAGAAGTTCAGCCCATTCGGGATCTGTCATATTATCACTCCTTACAGACACTTCGGCACAAGGAGCGTGGAGTACGGAAGCGTCTGAAATTTTGCTGTCTCTCTTTTGTTTTTCTATAGTATGTACATCTATAATATACATTCGGTGAAAGCTGTCATTTCAGGACACTTTCACATTATTTTTTTGTTTTAATTTAATGATAGTTCTTAGCCAACCTGTAGTCCACCGCACCCGAGAACGGGTCAAAGCTTATCTCCTCGTTGTCGGGAGCGACTATCAGGTAGCATTTCTTGTATGCTATGGGAATGAAGCCGAATTGTCCGAGGATACCACGCTCGGCTGATGAATAGGCATTCACAAGCTCCGCAGGTGTTGGGCAGCGCAGTATATCCGTAGAATAGCGGTATCCGCCCAGCGAGAAGTTAAGGCATGGTGTATCTTCAAACTGACTGATAACGGAAAGCCCCGTGCAGGATTTTCCCTTTACGGGATAGAGAGCAATACTGTAATCGCCGCTCTCTATGCGTTCATTGAACTCCTCGTCTGTCACATCTTCGATACCGATATATATACCCAGCTTTTCCTGCCAGCTCTGAGACAGAAGATGGAGAGGTGCTGAGTTGACCACGGCAGAATTCACCATTATCTTGACACTTTCCAGCGAACTTGTTCCCAGTTCAAGCTTTGCCTTTTCAAGGTAGCCTTTGGCCTCCTTGACGTTGTAGACATCGAACATCTTCTCCGACGAAAGTTCACGGTAGCTTCTTCCGAGAAGATCGACCGCAGGCGGTATTATGCCGTAAGCCGCCTGAAGGTCACTGCTCAGCTGAGAAGCAAGGGCTTCCCTGTCGATGGAAAGTGAAAGCGCCTTTCGCAGATTCAGGTCAGAGTAGGTCTTATCGTCGGGATTGAAGATCAGTCCCAGAGTTACGGCGTTTCCCGATGAGATCACATACTTGTCGGGATTATAGCCTGACGGGTTCATGGTAGTGAAGCAGGCAGTATCCTCCTCCTTGAAAGCCTGTCTGATCTCCGCTTCGTTGTCCTTGATGTCGAAGCTGAGGAAAGACGGCGATATCTCGTAATGGTCATTCTCGTTGGCGCTGTTTGCCTTCATATAGAGGATATTATTATGTCCGTAGGGATCATAGAACCATTGGCGGACGAAAAATGCGCCGTTGGACATTATGGATTCATCGTCAAGACCGTAGCGTCCCTTTGTGGAGTAGAAGAATTCCTCGTTGCAGGGATAAGCCGCAGATGACGCAAGAAGTTCAGGAAATTCCGCACTGGGATATTCAAGGGTTATCTTCAGTGTGTAGTCATCAGGGGCGGAAAGTCCTGCCATCTCGGGAGCAAGTTCCCCCTGAAGTATGGAACCGCCGTGCTTGATACAGCTGAACTTATCGGCAAAGGGCGACTTCATGGCAGGGTCGAGTATACGTTTCAGAGCGAATACGTAGTCATTTGCAGTCACGGGGAAATATTCCTCGGGTTCGATGATATCATCCTTGTTCTTGTCATAGAACCAGTAATTGTCCTTGCGAAGCTTGAAAGTGTACTCAAGTCCGTTCGCTGAGACCTCATAGCTTTCAGCGTTGCAGCAGTTGATATTGCCGCTGCTGTCGGTGGAAAGCAGACCGCTGAACATATTCTTTATAATCGTATTGGCCGACGGATCGCTGGCATACTGAGGATCGAGAGTCTCAGGGTTGCCGAGGAGAGTGAGATTGTACATATATCCCGAACCGTCGCCTCTGTCGGTATTTCCGCAGGAGGCAAATGAGACGGCACACATGGCTGTACACAATACAGATGCAGTTATTCTTTTTATCATTGTGTCTCCTTTCCATGAAAATTGTCCCCCTGATACATATACCGTTTCACAGGATATTACGGTCATGAGACAGGGGAACAATTCAGAACTTGTCTTATCAAAATGAAGACAAGTTCTCAGTTGATTCAGTTCATAAGTGCCGATACGATGAATCCGCCGCAGTTATCGCCCGAAACTGTGTAAGTCTGGTCCTTCGGAACGGGAACTTCGGTGTTTCCGTTCTTTTCAGCAGGAACATAGTATACATTATATAAGTCATTGCCGGCAGTGATCTCAAGAGGATTGCTGCTTCTGTAATTCTTCAGTTCTTCAAGGTATTCCTCAAGGCAGAGACCGTTCTGCTTGATGTAAACAGCGTGCGGGAGTCCTACGTATCTGTAGGTGTAAGTTCTTGCACGTTCGCCTGTGTAGGATTCCTTACCCTCGGGGTATCTTACGATAAAGCCGAAATCGGAAGCGTGTTCGTCGATCCATGAATAGTTGCCGAAGGATGAGTAATATCCCGAGCTTGAACCGTCCTTGGGGAAGATTCCGATATCGAATGTACGTGCTGAATGGTAGTCGGTGTAGCCGCCCGAGAAGCCTGAAAGTCCGCTGTTGTACTTGTCGTTCTGTTCTTCGAGTGTGCGGTATCCGCC
The DNA here is from genome assembly GCA_902792495.1 of Ruminococcus flavefaciens. Taxonomy (GTDB): domain Bacteria; phylum Bacillota; class Clostridia; order Oscillospirales; family Ruminococcaceae; genus Ruminococcus; species Ruminococcus flavefaciens_Z. Next base: position 3,964 of record CADBAC010000080.1, read on the forward strand.
AATGACCGTGATGTCGTTCTCGTTGCCCTCACCGATGAAGCCCTGCATAAGAGCGTCAAGGTGTGAAAGTGCGGTAGAATCCAGCTTTGTTACCAGGTCGCATACGCTGTAGCATGATGTATCCATATGGTCGAAGAAAGTGACGATATCCGTATCGCCTTCGGGGAACTGATACATATGGTCCGAGTTTATGAGTACGAGGTCACCCTTGTAGGTATCCTCAAAGGGGTGAACTTCGCTTGTGTACTTTGTAACGTCCTCTTCTTCCTTAGTGGGCTTGGTCTGGATGATACCGGGAGTCGAACCGTCGGTAGGCTTCAGGTTGTCCACTATGGTAGACTGCGGAGCAGTTGTGGTAGTAGCAGCTTCGGTGCTTAATGCATTATCGTCAGCAGGGCTTGATGAACAGCTGTTTACGCATGAAGAAATGACCATTGCCACAGCCGCCAGAAGCAGTACAGCTCCGAGGATGCGGTCATATCTTACTTTGTATCTCTTTGAAGTCTTGCTTCTTTTGCGGTTTCTTCTTGTATTTCCATCGCTCATGGCTTAGAATTATCTCCTTATATATTTAGTTCAGAAAACCATTATTCCCATTATATCACAGATTTTCCTGATTGTAAAGTTTTTTTTGCTTTTTACACATCATTATCACAAAGCGCATTATTCCGTATCGAGGTCGCCGTTTGCTGCGGCACGGCGGCGGTATTCCGAGGGAGTGCATCCTTTGTGCTGTTTGAACTGACGCATAAAGTAGGCATCGCTGTCGTATCCGCAGGTCTCGGCTATGACACTTATGGACATATCCGTGTTCCTGAGAAGTTCCGAAGCATAGATAAGCCTGCTCTCGATAATGTCCTGACGGCAGGTAACCCCGAATGCAGACTGATAAAGCCTGTGGAAGTAGGGACGGCTTATGCCCATATCCTCGCTCATTTCCTCGGCTGACCAGTGGTTCATGGGATCATCGTAAATAGCGTCACGGAGGGCTTTCAGTTCGCTGTATCTTGGGATAGTCTCCACCTTTCCCGACGGTATCTTGTGGCAGTTCTCACTTATGGCTATGAGGATGAGGCGCATTGAAAGCTCCATGAATTCGCTCTGATACAGGCTTTTGTGCATGATGTGGGAACTCATCGACCTCAGCATCGACGATATGACATAGTCATCGGAAAGCTCTATGGGGCGGTCAAAGGGTATGTTCATCGACTCAATGTACTGCTTGTCCGATGAATTCATATTCACCGTAACAATATCATATCTTATGCCCTTTGCAGAAGAAGGACGGAACGAACGCTGACTTTCTCTGCTACAAAGCATGACAGAGCGTCCGTTTACAGTGACATCTTTTTCCTGTATCCTGAAAATAGCAGGTGTACGGAAGTAAAGAAGCTGATGCTCCATACTTCTTTCGCCGCTGACTGCGGAATCTCTCCGATTGTTTATAGTTATCCTGGTAACTTTCATAGCATCGTCCTCCATCCGGAACATGATCTGTAACAAGTATATCACAAAAATGCAGTTTTTGCAACTTTTTTCTGTTGACAGAACTATTGCAATAGCGGCGGTTTTATGTTACAATAATACTGCGGCACTGCATCTGCTGTGTACGCAAATCGCTCAAAGGAGGCATTTACTATGGCAGATATTGAAAACGAAGAGCTGGATGAGCTCGAAGAAGCTGATAATATGGAGAATTATATCACCCTTACCGATGATAACGGAGAGGATGTATCATTCGAGATCATTGACACTCTTGAATATGAGGGCAGAACTTACGCAGTCCTTCTTCCTTTCGATGAGGAAGATGACGAGGTGGTTATCCTTGAGATAATCCCCGGAGAAGGCCCTGACTATGACGAATTCGTTTCGGTTGACGATGACGAACTCCTCGAAAAAGTCTTTGAGGTATTCAAGGAAAACTACGACGGGGAATATGATTTTGAATGATCGCCGCTGTCGGTGATGATCTTACTGAAAGCTTATAGGCAACACTCCACAAAGCCCGCCTGACGGCTTTGCACTGAATCTGCGGACATATTTTCCGTTATCTTGCACAGAAATCCCTTGACATACGATAGTATGCCTGCGGAATTTCTATACAATCTGACGGAAAAATCTGTCGGCGCATCTTCAGCACAAGCTTTG
>CADBAC010000081.1 GCA_902792495.1 Ruminococcus flavefaciens
CTTTTCTTCGTGTTATATTGAGGACCGCCAAAGGCGGCCCCTACACAAAAAAGCGCACATAACAGTGGTATTCATATAGCAGCTTTATACGTATTATTGAGGTAGACATTCTGAAGAAGATTCTTCTCGAATCTGTTTCCCAAGACTATTAATTTTTCCCCTGATAGGGCGCTCCCAGTAAAACTACTGGTTTTCACTTCTTACGTGGAGCGCCCTCTATGGGGCAAAATTCTATTAAAAGTCTTTGGAAAGGGGGTACGGGGGAAGAACCTTTCCTCAGAAAGGTTTTCCCCCGATAAATACATATAAAACTGCTGTAAGAGTACCGCAGTTAAGCAGGCTGTTTTATTCTGCGGCAAGTGAGTTGCAGTCGAAGTCGGAAAATTTTTTAACGGAGCGGTAACGGAGCGGAAGTGGGTGATATCAGCGCCCTCGTCCAAATAGAGCTCGCCGTTTTTGATCTGGGCAACGGAGACAAGTTCGTCGTCCTCGTAGAATTCAATGCATCTGCTGCTGTCAAGTTCCCATGTATACTCCGTAGCGACAGCGTCCTCGTCTGTGCCGCCTGCACGGAACTGAGCGGTATTGTCGTCCATGATCTCCATCTGGAAAAGCGCTTTAAGGGGAACGCCGTAGATCTCGTCCTTGAAAACTTCGCCGTCTACCTCATAGTAGCTGCATTCCCATTTACCGATATAGTCTTCGGCTGTAGACTCTTCCGCATTTACGCAGAGTTCGGGAATGACTATCTCTCCGCCGCTTTCTTCGGTAAGTGCTTCATACACTGCTTCGTCCATAGTGCTGAACTCATCGGCAGATTCCATATATATTTTCAGACCCTCGGCATTGGTGAGTATCAGGTGATCTTCCTTGATACCGCCGTATATCTCGCTGTCGCCGCTGAGTTTTATGATCCTGCCCTTGAATTCCCATGTATACTGTTTTGTTTCGCTGTCAGGGAATCCCGAACCTATGGAAGCTGTGCCGTCCTTGGATATTTCGAGCTGGAAGATCTGGTCAAGGGGAATTTCATTATAATAAAGTTCATGAACGTCCCCGCCTTCGATGATCTTCACAGGCACCCACTTGCCGTAAAAGTCGGTTATCTCTGATTTCTTGGGAGCGGTAGTTGTCACGGCTGCTGTAGTAGTTTCGGGAACTGTAGTCATTGCTTCGGCAGCAGTTGTGGTTTCCTCTGCTGAAGATGTGACCTCTGAGGGCTTGTTATTATCCGAACATCCGCCCATGACCGCCGTAACAGCTGCTGCAATTATCAGCATTTTAATATTCTTCATCTGTATCTCCTTATATCTTCCTTTACTGTGCGCCGCCCAGTATCTGGCTGAAGCTGTAAAGTCCCAGTATCTGTGAAAGCTGGTCTTCGTCCACGGGGGTATATTCGTCAACGTTAACAAGGTGTATTTCCGCAGTTGCCTGTGTCATTACCAGCTTGCCGTCCTGTGGTTCAAACTCAATAACTCTGTCGTCCTCGTCGGGCTGTGATACCCTGAGTACCACCTTGCCGTCCTTTATCTTCCATCTTGCGGATATACCATCCTTTGAGGGATCTTTTACATTTTGTGCAGGCGGTATCCAGTTTGCGGAACCGCTTTTATCCAGTTCAAAGCGAACCAGTGCACAGATAGGAACTCCGTTCATTTCTGTGATGGTGCTATTGTTCACGACTATCTCTGAGGCTTCCCATTTTCCTGCATACGCCTCTCTTCCGCCGCATCCTGCAAGGCAGAAAAGCATCATGGCAGCCATTGATAAAATTAAAGCTATCTTCTTCATTGCATCCTCCGTATTCATTCAGCAGCCTTATCTTTTCCGTCCGCTGATTTTTTTGCATCTTCCTCTTCTTCGGTCACTCCGCCTATCTTGACGAAGTGAGATTCAACAGTCTCGCCGCTGTTGGTTTCAAGGCTTACAAGGTTTCCGCTGATATATTCAAAAAGGATCTCCTTCTCGCCTTTTTCCTCGAAAAGCACATCAAGGTCACCTTCGTGAGTAACCTTCCAGCTTATCGCCTCGGGTTTGCCGCCCTGAGGGGTGAATGTTCCTGTACCGTCCTCTATGAATTCATATGAATCTATACCGAAGTCTATTCCGTCCTGATTATTTATGAAAACGACAGAAGTTTCCCATATTCCCGTATAAAGTCCCTGAAGTTCTTCCACAGTCTTGTTGTTGACCGATTCCACAGAGACTTTAACGTCTGCGGTATCCTTTTTGCCGTTATTTCCGCAGCCTGCCGCACATCCGAGAATAATAAGTGCAGAAGCGGCTATGCTGATAAATTTCTTCATTTCGCTTCTCCTTCTGTATCTATATGGATAGATGAGGGATCAAAGAAAGACAGCTGATGGACCTTGCTGAACCATATCTCTGTCTCTTCGTCTGTCTGCATCAGCAGTTTTCCGTCTGTATAGGTAAGTTCAAGGTAATCCGACTCAGTCTCACCATAAAGCTTGACTACGCCGTTTTCCTCTGTCCATTTCAGGGCCTGCTTATCCTCATCGCCGTATATCTTTGACATAGGCGAGGTAAGGTAGCCTGTGCCGTTGTCAGCCAGTGCGAGGGCATAAACAGCGCTTACAGGTATCTGAGGGTCGAGATAGTATTCCTCAAACACCTCGTCGCCCATTCTGACTTTCACTGTCTCCCAGTAGCCGTCATAGGAAACGGAATCCTTATCGTCCACAATATTATGCTGACAGCCCGTAAAGCAAAGGACCGCAGCCACAGCTGCAAATAACAGACAACTGATTCTTTTCATCTATATCACCTTAAATAAAAATGTGTTACCTATATATTATACTTCATTTTCGTCATAAAGTAAAGAGCGGATTTGACATTTCTTCGCAATTGCATAAAATAAAGGGAAAGACCTTACAGCGATCTTTCCCTTGTATTCAGTGCATTTTTGTTTTGTATATCATCCATATAAGTTCAACGACACCCACACCGATAAAGCTAAGCATAGTCTTCATTCCGGGCTTTTTCACCTTGAATCTTGTGATGAAAGCGATAGCTATGATTATCATAGCGCCGCCGTATACATTCGGGAACCAGTCTGCGCCGATGTCCTTATGGAAGCTGTAAATAAGCGGAAATATAAGTGCTACGCTTGTAACGGGCAGTCCCTCGTAGACCTTGCGGTTTTCGGTAGTTTTCTTCTGTCTGTCCTCCTCGGCAACATTGAAGTAAGCCAGTCTTATAACTGCGCAGAGGGGGAAGAGTATGAGTATGGGGATATCGCACCAGTCACTCATACCGATAGAATAACCGATAACGGCAGGAAGCACTCCGAAACAGACAGCATCGCAAAGTGAATCTATCTGTATTCCGAACTTCTTCTCGCTTTCGGTGCGGTCTTTTTTAGTTCTTGCTATCTTGCCGTCGAACATATCGCACAGTCCCGAGACCATAAGACAGATTATGGCATAAGCAGGCTGAGGTGCATTACCTCCGAATCCCACGGCAAGGAACATACCTATTACCGAAGACACGAGGCTAATATATGTAAGAATAACTGTATAGTTATAGTAACCTATCATCTAATTGATCCTCTTCATCTATTTTATTCCTTTATTATAGCATAAAAACCTTGCAGTTTCAAGTAGTAATTACAAATTTGCTGTGAATTATTCATCTTTCTTTTTTCTTGTACGTTTTGCAGCAGGCTTTTTTGCTGAGGATGCAGCTTTTCTTGCAGTTGATGACTTCTTTTTTGCAGCGCCGCTCTCACGGTTTTTCTTCAGCTGTTCCTGACGATTCTGCTTTACTTCCAGTTTGCTGTAGGCTTCATCGTAGAAATACTCCTGAGATGAGAGAAGAGGCTGACGCTCAGTTCTGCGGTCATGGATATAAGTGCCGTCGCTGAGCATTACTCTTGCCTTTACGTTATCCTTCATAAGGATGCGGAACATCTCACGTATGCGCTTCCTGAGCTTTTCGTCCTCGATAGGGGCAGCGACCTCCACACGGCGGATGGTATTTCTGCTCATGAAATCGGCAGAACCGATGTATATCTTCTGCTCGGGGCCGTCTGTGCCGAAAATGAATATACGGCTGTGTTCGAGGAAACGTCCGACGATGCTGCGGACGGTTATATTCTCGGTATAGCCTTTTACTCCTGCGATAAGGCAGCAGAGTCCACGGATGACAAGCTCGATCTTTACACCTGCCTGAGAAGCCTCCACCAGCTTTTCGATTATGGCCATATCATTGAGCGAGTTTATCTTAGCGCCGATATAGCCCTTTCCGCCGTTCCTGGCGATCTCTATCTGCTCATCCATCATTGCCAGTACCTGCGGTCTCAGTGCAAGAGGAGAAACCAGAAGCTTTCTCGGAGAATCGACGAATGTACCGTTGAGGAGTCCGTTGAAAACGTCCTCAGCATCTGCGGCAATTTCACGGTCGGCAGTGAGAAGCATGAGGTCGGTATAGAGCGTGGATGTCTTTTCGTTGTAGTTTCCTGTGCCTATCTGAGTGAGATAGTCATATCCGCCGCCCTGAGCCTTACGGGTGATAAGAAGAAGCTTTGAGTGAGCCTTGTAGTCTCTCGGGCCGTAGATGACCTTAACTCCTGCCTCCTGAAGCTGTTTTGACCATTCGATATTGTTTGCCTCATCGAAACGTGCTCTCAGCTCTATCATGACCAGTACGTCCTTGCCCTGTTCTGCGGCGGTGCAAAGAGCATCCACCACCTTGCTGTTGCGGGCAAGACGGTAAATGGTTATCTTTATGGAAGTAACCTTCGGGTCGTTGGCGCATTCCTGAAGCAGCCTGATAAATGACAGATTTATGCTCTCAAAGGGATAGCTGAGGAGTATATCCTTCTGCTTTACCTGAGCGAAAACAGGCCTTGTATCGGAGAGTACGGCAGGCTTTCTCGGAGAGCGTGGAACATAGTGGAGCTTCGGGTCGCTGTCGTATTCCTGGAGAGTATACAGGAAGGAAAGATCCAGCGGTATCCTTGAAGTGAATACACGCACATTTTTCAGTTTCAGCTTGCGGCAGAGGTAATCCAGCGACTCACGGCTGAACACATCCGATATCTCCAGACGGACTGCGGCAAGCTTCTTGCGCTTGTCTACCAGTTCTTCCATGCGGTCACGGAACTCAGCACCACGGCCGGAAGCCATGATATAGGCATTTCTTGTGACACGGATAAGCGCTCTGTCGAGAACTTTATAATTCTTGAACATGAGGTGGGCAAAGTGGAGTACCACTTCTTCTTCCAGTATGAATCTCTTTCCGCCGTTGCCAAGCTGTATGATACGCTCGCTCTGCTCATGGTTTACGGGAACTATGCCGATAGTGGTCTTTTTTGCGCCGAGCTGAACAACAGCGTATATCTCCTTATTTTTCAGGAAAGGGAACGGCAGGTCGTCGTTGACTACGATTCCCGAGATAAACGGCTTTATCTCACGCTTGAAGTAAAGTTCAAGGAAGGTGAGTTCATCCTTTGTGGCGGTATCAAAGGTAACGTGCTCGAAGCCGTAGGGGATGAGTTCATCAGTAGTTTTCTTGTAAGCTTCCTCAACGGAAGGCTGTAAACGGCGCACAGCGGTGAACACAGCGTCCAGCTGCTGGGAAGGGGTCATGCCCGTCTTGCCGTCTTTCTGTGTATTGTCAGTCTTTTCACGGTCTGTCAGAGCGCCTACTCTCACCATGAAGAATTCGTCCAGATTGCTCTGATATATAGCTGAAAATGAAAGTCTTTCCAGCAGTGGGGTATCTGGGTCTGTAGCTTCTTCAAGAACTCTCTTGTTGAACTTGATCCACGAAAGCTCCCTGTTTTCAAGATATTCCATATAAAACTCCTTTTATTGCAAATGAATCAGAACCTGTCTTCACAAGGGACGCAAGCAGATACGGTGCAAAGATGCCGGAAAACTGCTGTGGCATCTTGTGAAGACAAGTTCTCAATACTTAAACTGTCCGTGGCCTATGAATTCACATATAAGCGAATCGGGAGTGATATTCTCCTTGCTCAGCGGAGTAAGCTTCTCCATTACCGATATGACATCGGCAAGTTCGGGAGCGTCATCAAGTTCACGGAGCTTATCGAGTATATCGTCCCTGTAAGCGCTGAGTTCATATGCCATAAATGTGTCTATATCGTAATCTGCACGGTGCTTGTAGGGCATTATGTACTTATTCTCGCCTGCCTCAACGCTGTGGAACATATTCAGTGTTTCACGGGGCGAGCGCTTGCGGAAATTGCTGTCACGTATCATACGGCGCATAAGTCTCACCATGG
>CADBAC010000082.1 GCA_902792495.1 Ruminococcus flavefaciens
TCTTTAGGAAATTAAAACACGGAAGCGGTCTGCTTCCAGGTTAGGAGAATATAAATGGGAATGTTTGATAACAATTATCAGCACAGGGGAGTTTTGAAAACACCTCACGAAAAGAAGGGCTTTTTCAAGTTCTGGGAGGTCTACGGGCGCCATATGTGGAAGCTTCTTGAAGTGAACCTTCTTTATCTTCTGTTCTGTCTGCCGGTAGTAACTATCGGCCCTGCAACAGCGGCAATGACCAAGGTGTGCAGAAATTACTCTCAGGAGAGAAATGTTTTTCTGCTCCATGATTTCTGGGACTCCTTCAAGAAGAACCTCAAGCAGGGCTTTGTGATGAGCTTTATTGACATTCTTTTCACCCTGGGCTTCATCGTTGGCGTACCCACCTATTATATCTGGGCTCAGCAGAATTCGATGATCTACGTTCCGTTTATGATCTCGCTGTGCTGTATGCTCATCTTCTATATGATGCACTTCTACATCTATATAATGATAAGCTCCACCAACCTGACTATGGTACAGATAATCAAAAACTCCTTCTATCTTGTGGCGCTGGATCTTAAAGCGTCGCTGTGGACGCTTCTGGTATCGTTCCTGGTCATCGTTCCCTGCTATGCGTTCTTGTGGCCGTCACTGTTCATCATAATTTTCTGGCCGTTCTCGTTCCTCTGCTTCGTTATCTGCTTCAACTGCTATCCCGTGATACAGAAAACGATCATTGATCCTTTCTATGCAGAAAAGGGTGAAGTAAATCCGGAATATCTTACAAACGGTGAAGATATCGACGAAGAGACAATTTTCGAGGATATGGGCGGCAAGGAAGAAGTCATAGAGAACCGTCCCAAGAAAAAGGGGAAGATCATCAAATAAAAAATCAACGCTTTCGGATCTGTTTCCGAAAGCGTTTTTCTTTTCATATAGAGTCCATGTAGTCGTTCCTATTGTCAGCTTTAGCCTCAAGCTGCTGTGACGGCATAACAAAATCATCCATAATGCCACGGACTTCCTCTTTAGCGTAAAACTCCTCTCTGCGCTGATACGGATCGGTTTTCCGTGCATTGTCGGCTGTTTCCAGCACCTCGCTCTGCAATTCATTGAAATAGGGGAATCCATCCTGCTGTGAGAGATACTCATAGGTATTGTTTACTTTCGGAACAAGGACTGCAAGAGCGATAGATAAGCCGAGAAGCAGAACGTCGATCAGCCCGAAGTAAAACGGTACAGAAGCGGCAAAAGTTAAAACTCCCAGTGCCGCAGGGATTATGGAGTAAAACGCAAACTTTGACGTTTTAGTGTACATCGAATACATCGCCATGGCGATATTGCACGGGATACATACAAGCGCAAGCAGGAGTAACACCAGCAGATCGCCACCGTTCGCAAGGGACGTAAACAGATTCGGAACAAATGCCATTATCATAAAAATAATCAGTACAATGTAGAATTTGAAAATGCCGTTGTAGAACATATTGCATTTCTTCAGCTGGTTTCGGTGCCGGGGATAATCGGGATGTGAGATCATTTTTTCCTCCATAGTTCACATTTTGTATTCTGAAGCATATACTATATTGCAGTCAGATGCTGACGATATTCAGTACCACTCCCGCAGGAGAAATGTCGATATGGCCGAAAGAAGGCGGTCTGCCGTCACGGGGACATGAAGCGCTTCCGGGATTCATTATCCTGAAACCGTCCTCATTGCTCTCGAATCTCTCGTGAGTATGCCCGAACAGAATGATATCGCATTTGTTGGCCCTCGCAAGCATTTTCAGCCTCTCTCTGGAACTGTGCACACCGTACAGATGTCCGTGAGTAGCAAGGATATTATGTTCTCCCACAGGAAGGACGAAATAATCGGGACTCAGACTGTTGAAGTCGCAGTTGCCTGCAACGTGGATTATTTTCTGGGAAAGTTCCGGATGCGACATGACAAAGCGGTCAACTTCACGTTCTCCGTCACCTAAATGGATCATCCAGTCAGCATCAGTGTTTTTCATAAAGACTTTTTCAAGGGCGGAGTAATTTCCGTGTGTATCGGATATAACTATTACACGCATGAACAGCCCTCCTATAGTTAATAATTCATAAATGTATTATACCACAAGGATAAAAAAATGTCAATAGTTAATATGGAGGATAATATGGACAGGAACAATTTTGATCAGACCAAAGTAAATGCACTTCTCGGAGCCGTCAGCAAAAAGATAGGAATTTCAAGCGATCAGCTGAAAAAAGAGCTTGAAGAAGGCAGATTTGACAGTGCACTTGCATCAATGAACAAAAACGATGCCTCAAAGCTTCAGAAAGTGATGAATGATCCGAAGCTTATCGAGAAAATGATGAGCACTCCGCAGGCTCAGGCTTTATACAAAAAGTTATCGGGAAAATAAAGCATGGACGACATTATGGAAAAACTGGGCGATCTGCTGTCTGATGAAGAAAGCGTCAGACAGCTGTCGGAACTTGCACAGATGATAAGAGCTGATACCGATGAGAAAGCGGGAGAAACCGAAGCTTCAGGGGCAAACGCAGATCTTGGCGATATTATGAAGATCAGCGGACTTTTAAGCAGTTTCACCGCTAAAGACAGCAATACCGAACTACTGCTCGCTCTGCGTCCTCATCTCACCGAAAAGCGGCAGGTGAGAGTCGACAAGGCGATAAAGCTGATGAAACTTATATCCGTATGGGAGCAGGCAAAGGAAAACGGTATGCTTAACGATATATTATAGCGAGGTGAGGTGATTGCCGTTATACGACAAAAACAACATGGACCGTATGAGGATGGACGCTGTAAGACGTTCACAGGAAATGCACAGACGTTCGGGCAACTCATTTTCAGCCGATCTTCCGCCGCAGAACGAGGAAATATCGGGGCAGGAAAACAGTACCGGTCTCAGCGAAATAATGAAAAAGCTGACCTCGGATAAAGATGTTCTGCTTATCGCAGCGGTGCTCTGGCTGCTTTACAAAGAGGGGGCAGACATAAAGCTTCTGCTCGCTCTTGCATACATACTATTATAGCAAAGGAAGTGCAGACCTTGGAAACAAACACGATATTCATTGTCGGCTGTGCAGCAGCGGCTGCGGCAATGGTCATCTATTACCTTAGAAACCGCCGTAACATCGCCTCATTCATTGCCGGAACAGTTTCAGGGATAGTGTCACTATTTCTGCTTGAAAAGGTGTCGGCTCTCTTCAGCCTGAACATTCCACTGAATCTGTTCAATATTGCAGGCAGTCTGATACTGGGGGTGCCTTATGTTGTCATACTTGCAATCATGAACTTTTTGTAAATCTTCATGTAGATTTTATAAAAAGTATTGAAATTTTAAGATAATTCTGGTAAAATATAAATATAACTTCGCTGGAGGTGAAATATGAACATTATCGATATCATCAACAAAACAAAACGATCTGTCCCTCTCTCTTCAGATGAGATCAACTGGCTGGTGGAGAATTACACTAACGGTATTATCCCCGACTATCAGATGTCCGCATGGCTTATGGCGGTCTGCCTTAACGGACTGACCGAAGACGAGACATTCGCTCTTACAGCTGCTTTGCGTGACAGCGGAGAAATAATGCACCTGTCGCTTCCTCTTACTGCGGACAAGCACAGTACAGGCGGAGTGGGCGATAAGACAAGCCTTATCATCGGTCCTATCTGCGCTTCATGCGGTGTTCCCGTTGCCAAAATGTCCGGCAGAGGTCTGGGACATACAGGCGGCACTATCGACAAACTTGAAAGCATAAAGGGCTTCCGCACCGATATCCCTATCAGTGAGTTTCAGGATATACTGCGAAAAACCGGCTTCTCAATTGTCTCACAAAGCGGCGAACTCTGTCCTGCCGACAAGAAGATCTACGCTCTCAGAAATGCCACAGGCACCGTTGACAGCATTCCTCTAATATGCGCAAGCATCATGAGCAAAAAGCTGGCGATGAACACTAATATCATCGTTCTTGATGTAAAGTACGGTTCAGGCGCTTTCATGAAAACCAGAGAAGACGCTGAGAAACTTGCTTCACTGATGGAGAAGATAGGCAATGCAGCAGGCAAGAAATGCCGTGCCATCGTCACTGATATGGACAGCCCTCTCGGCTGCAATATCGGCAATGCACTGGAAGTTTCAGAAGCTGTTGATGTGCTGAAAGGCAAAACAAAGGGATACCTTTACGATGTATGCATCGAACTTTCCGCAAACATCCTCGAACTTGCAGGCAAGGGAAGCTTTGATGAATGCAGGACAATGGCTGAAAACGCTATAACCGACGGAAGTGCGCTTCGTGTACTCAGAGAAACGATCAGACTTCAGGGTGGAGATGAAAATATCTGCGACGACACATCACTTCTTCCGCAGGCTAAATTCAGCTACACAGTCAGGGCAGTCGAGCGTATGAAGATAATCTCGATCGACAGTGAGGAGATAGGTATGACATCCCTTATGCTGGGCGCAGGACGTATATCAAAGGACGATCATATAGATATGTCAGCAGGTATCGTTATGCATTGCAAAGCACACTCTCATTCAAAAGTGGTAAAATGTTATTACAAACGGCAGAGAATGCCGACGTAACGAAATGGAGGTTTTTATTATGAGTTTTCTTGATTCAGTAAAAGACATTGCAGGTGCAGTAGGCAACACAGTCAGCAAGGGCGCAAAGAGCGTTTCCGAAAATTCCAAGAAACTGGCAGAAAAATCCAAGATCAAGCGTGATATCGCACTTATCGAGGCAGATATCAATAACTCCTATATCGAAATAGGCAAAAAATACTTTGAGACCATAAACAGAGCCCCTTCCGAAGAATACGCTTTTGATGTAGATAATATCATCGCTAAGAACGAACAGCTTGAAGCTGCAAAGAAGGCACTCATGGATCTCGAAGACAAGCACACCTGTCCCGAATGCGGCGCATCTGTTTTCAAAGATCAGAAGTTCTGCGACAAGTGCGGCACTAAGCTTGAAGAGTGCATCAAGGTCGAGGTAATTGAAGAAATGAACGTAAATGAAGGTGTTGACTGCAAAGTCGAGACTGAAGAGAAAAGTATAGATAATCCTGAAGAATGATCTGTGATAAAGGCGTATCGTTGAGCGATGCGCCTTTTTGTGCAATATGCCAAAAAATTCGCATTCTTTTTTGTGTATAATAAAGTTGCAAAACTGTTTACTTTTTCGCTTTTTTGTGTTAAAATAAAAGATAGTTTAGTGCTTTGCGGCTTTTATTTACAAAAGCGCAGGGCAGAAAGGAAACAGAATAATGCCAATTACAGAATTGCTTGAAAGAAATGCAGAGCTTTACGGGGATGACGTTGCTCTGGTTGAAGTAAATCCCGAAATAACAGAAGTCAGACGTGTAACATGGAAGGAATATGAGCTCATCGAGCCTGATCCCGAGTGCCACTACAGACGTGAGATCACATGGAAGGTCTTTGACGAAAAGGCTAACCGTTTCGCTAATATGCTCATCGAAAGAGGAATAAAGAAGGGCGACAAGGTGGGTATCCTCCTTATGAACTGCCTCGAATGGCTGCCTATATACTTCGGTATACTCAAAACAGGCGCACTGGCTGTTCCGCTCAATTTCAGATATACGGCTGACGAGATAAAGTATTGTCTCGATCTGGCTGACGTTGATATCCTCATGTTCGGCCCTGAATTCATCGGCCGTATCGAGGAGATCGCTGAAGATATCAGCAAGAACCGCCTTCTCTTCTACGTTGGCGAGGGATGTCCTTCTTTTGCTGAACACTACGACAGCCTCGTTGCTAACTGCGGAAGCACCGCTCCCGGAATAAAGCTTAATGATTCCGACGACGCTGCTATCTACTTCTCATCAGGAACTACAGGCTTCCCGAAGGCTATTCTCCACAATCACGAAAGCCTTATGCATTCCGCTAAGGTAGAGCAGAAACACCACGGTCAGACAAGAGACGATATATTCCTCTGCATCCCTCCGCTTTATCATACAGGCGCTAAAATGCACTGGTTCGGCAGTCTCTACTCCGGCAGCAAGGCAGTTCTCCTCAAGGGTGTAAAGCCACGCTCCATCATCGAGACTGTTTCAGAAGAAGGATGTACTATCGTGTGGCTCCTCGTTCCGTGGGCTCAGGATATCCTCGACGCAATCGACAGGGGAGACATCGATCTGAATGACTACGATCTGGATCAGTGGAGACTCATGCACATCGGCGCCCAGCCTGTTCCGCCTTCACTTATCGCAAGATGGAAGAAGGTATTCCCTAAGCATCAGTACGACACAAACTACGGTCTCAGCGAATCCATCGGACCCGGCTGTGTACATCTCGGCGTGGAGAATATCCACAAGGTCGGTGCTATCGGAAAAGCAGGCTACGGCTGGGAAGTCAAGATCGCTGACGAAAACGGCAATACCGTAAAGAGAGGCGAAGTAGGCGAACTCTACGTTAAGGGCCCGGGTGTAATGACCTGCTATTACCACGACGAAAAGGCTACAGCCGAAACTCTCAAGGACGGCTGGCTGCTGACAGGCGATATGGCTCAGGAGGATGAAGACGGCTTCATCTATCTGGTTGACCGTAAGAAGGACGTTATCATCAGCGGCGGCGAGAACCTCTATCCCGTACAGATCGAGGACTTCCTCAGAAGCCACCCTGCGATCAAGGACGTTGCTGTTATCGGCCTCCCTGACAAGCGTCTGGGTGAGATCGCAGCTGCGATCATCTCTATCAAGGAAGACTGCTCATGCACAGAAGAGGAGATCACTTCTTTCTGTCAGAAGCTCCCAAGATACAAGAGACCTCATAAGATCATCTTCGCCGATGTACCAAGAAACCCCACCGGCAAGATCGAAAAGCCAAAGCTCAGAGCTACATACTGCGGTGAAAGCCTTGTCGCTTCACAGATCAAGAACTAACTTATTAAAAATGACCTCCCTTTAACTGCGGTACTTTTACAGCAGTTAAGGGAGGTCATTATTATTGTTTTATTCTGGTACCTTTTAATGTTAGTCCTTCATCGAATGATTCAAGGAAGCTATGATATTCGTCGCCCTTATGGTATGAGATAAGTGTCTGTAGGTTGACATTCTCCACGCTTCTGAAAATATTCATATCCACCGCAGGATTATTCTTCCTCATCTCCGCAAGCAGACGCTTGACTTCGCCACGTTTTGAACTGCCCTCGCCTTTTTTCTCGGTGACACGACAAGCACAGCGTATGAACTCCAATCCGTTTTTTTCCGCCCAGTCTATGATGTCGTTTTCACGCACAAGATAAAGAGGACGTATAAGATGCACTCCCTCATAATTCTCGCTGTGAAGCTTTGGCATCATGGTCTGCACCTGCGAACCGTAAAGCATTCCCATGAGGATAGTCTCAATAACATCATCGAAATGATGTCCAAGTGCGATCTTGTTGCATCCAAGTTCCTGTGCTTTCTTGTAAAGCCAGCCACGGCGCAGTCTTGCGCAGAGAAAGCATGGATTCTTCTCGGCTTTTTCCGTTGACTCGAATATCCTTGTACTGTAAACCTCAACAGGTATCCCAAGCTTTTCGGCATTCTGCTTTATCTTAATGAGATTCTCCTCACTGTATCCGGGATCCATAACTATGAATTTACATGAAAAGCCGTAAGTGCCATGTTTTTCCAGCATTTGCAGGCACTTAGCCATAAGCATGGAGTCCTTGCCGCCCGAGATACAGACGCAGATCTTGTCACCGGTCTGTATGAGTTCGTATTCCTTGATGGCTTTATGCAGTTTCGACCATATCGTTTTGCCGTACTGCTTAATGATAATGTTTTCAATATTCATATTTAAGTTACCGTCCGATTAAAAAATTCAAGAAAAAATCCTCCGCACAGGGAAGCGGAGGAAGGAGATTGGTGAAAACAAGAAAGGCATTAATTTTTTATTTAATGGAAGGTCTGCGGAAAATTCAAAATTCAGACCTTACCGATCCGATTGCCTTTTCTTTAATATTATAATACAATATAAAACAGATAAAGTCAATTAGTAAGGTAAATTGTTTACGATTAAGTTACAATTAATTAGCAATTTATCCATCAGGAATGAACAATTAATGTACAAACGGCCGTTTTTCGCAATAATTTACTTTGACTTGCATTTTTTTTCAGAGTGTGGTAAAATAAATAAGTATGCATAAAAATATTGCTCCACCAATATCAGGACAATCAAGAAAAATTCAGGAGTTAGTTGGTGGAGCAATAAGAAGAAAGGCAGTGAATAAATGGCTAAGAAAAATGATTACGGCAATGACAGTATATCCATGCTGAAAGGTGCGGACAGAGTCCGTAAGCGCCCTGCTGTTATATTCGGCTCAGACGGACTTGACGGCTGTGAACATTCAGTATTTGAAGTCATATCCAACTCTATCGACGAAGCCCGTGCAGGATTTGGCAATAAAATAGTCATTACTCATTTCAGAAATAACGAAATAGAAGTAGAAGATTTCGGCCGTGGCTGTCCGGTGGACTACAATAATAATGAAAAGCGCTACAACTGGGAACTGGTTTACTGCGAGCTTTACGCAGGCGGTAAGTACGATGCCGCAGATGACGCTTACGAATACTCACTTGGTCTGAATGGTCTCGGACTTTGCTCAACGCAGTATTCATCCGAATTCATGGATGTACAGGTCATCCGTGACGGATTCAAATATGACCTGCATTTTGAAAAAGGAGAAAATGTCGGCGGACTGAAAAAAGAGCCCTGCAAGAAAAAGCAGACGGGTACCAGAACACGCTGGAGACCTGACCTTGAAGTATTTACGGATATTAATATCTCCGACGAATTCTTCTGCGATATCCTCAAAAGGCAGGCTATCGTAAACCCTAATATCCTTTTCGTTTTCCGTTCCGAAAACGAAGCAGGAGGCTTCAATGAACAGGAATTCTTCTATGAATCGGGTATCACCGAATACGTACAGGAAATAGCAGGGGACAGCGCTCTTACCACTATACAGCACTGGACTGCTGAAAAGAAGGGCCGTGACCGTGAGGACAAGCCCGAATACAAGGTAAAACTTGACGTTGCGCTGACATTCTCAAATAAAGCAAAGCTGACAGAGTATTACCACAACTCCAGCTTTCTTGAGCATGGCGGTTCACCTGCTGAAGCTGTAAAACGTGCATTTCAGGCTCAGATAGATGCCTACATCAAATCCATAAACGGCTACCAGAAAAACGAAAGCAAGGTAACATATGCTGACGTTGAAGAATGCCTGATACTTGTATCATCTTCATTCTCGACCCAGACTTCATATGCAAACCAGACCAAAAAGGCAATAACCAACAAGTTCATCCGTGAAGCTATGACTGAATTCCTCCGCCATCAGCTGGAAGTTTACTTCATAGAAAATCCCGACGAAGCAAAGAGGATCTCCGAACAGGTACTCCTCAACAAGAGAAGCCGTGAAAGTGCCGAGCGTACTCGTCAGAATATGAAGAAAAAGCTGACAGGTACTATCGACCTTGCAAATATGGTCGAGAAATTCGTAGACTGCCGTACCAAGGATGTTACCCGCAGAGAAATATACATCGTGGAGGGCGACTCGGCTCTCGGTTCCGTTAAGCTGGCAAGAGATGCCGAATTCCAGGCAGTTATCCCAGTTCGTGGTAAGATACTGAACTGTCTTAAAGCCGACTACGGCAAGATATTCAAGAGCGAGATAATCACCGATCTTATCAAGGTCCTCGGCTGCGGAGTTGAAGTAACTGCCAAAGCTAACAAGGAGCTTTCTACTTTTGATATCAACAACTTCCGCTGGAGCAAGATAGTTATTTGTACCGATGCTGACGTTGACGGATTCCAGATAAGGACACTTATCCTGACCATGCTCTACAGGCTCACACCTACGCTTATCAGCGAAGGCTACGTCTATATCGCAGAGTCGCCGCTGTTTGAGATAAACACCAAGGAGAAGACCTACTTTGCCTACACCGAACAGGAAAAGCAGCGCATCCTTGACCAGATCGGTGACAAGAAACACACCATCCAGCGCTCGAAAGGTCTCGGCGAAAACGAACCCGACATGATGAGCCTTACCACAATGAACCCCGATACACGCCGCCTTATCAAGGTAACTGCTGAGGACATTCAGGAGTCTGCCGAGATATTCGAGATGCTTCTCGGTGACGATCTTCAGGGACGTAAGGACTACATCTCTCAGTACGGTGCCGACTACCTTGACCTTGCTGATATAAGCTGATGGATATAGTAAAAGCTGATCTCTGTGATGCCGGACTTGTGAAACAGCTGTCACATGAAACTATAGAATCGGTCTACCCTCATTACTACCCAAGAGGTGCGGTAGATTTCTTCCTTGCCCATCACAGCATGGATCACATCATCAAGGATATTGAAGAAGGCAATGTGTGGCTGATAAATTCCGAGGGAAAAGCTGTAGGCACTGTCACATTGAACGGCA
>CADBAC010000083.1 GCA_902792495.1 Ruminococcus flavefaciens
CAAAATTCTATTAAAAGTCTTTGGAAAGGGGTTCGGGGGAGAACCTTTCCTCAGAAAGGTTTCCCCCGATAAATGCGTATAAAGTTTCTATATGAGTACAGTGGTTACCCCTTCGGTTTTTTGTTATTACAGTGTATCGATTATATCAAGTGTATGCTCTTCGTTCATAGTTCTGCACATCTCGATGAACTTATCGAGAGGCACGTTCTTGAGCTGCTTGTTTCCTCTGATATTGATAGATACCTGTTCGTTCTCAGCTTCGCTGTCGCCGATGATAACAACGTATGGATCCTTGAAGTCCTTGAACTTTCTGATCTTGTTCTTCATATTGTCGTCAGTGTAGTCAGCTTCTGCTCTGATGTGGTTCTTCTTGAGGAGTGCTGCTACCTTCTTAGCGTAATCGTTATGCTCTGTTCTGATAGGAACGATACCTACCTGCATTGGTGAGAGCCAGAACGGGAATGCGCCTGCGAAGTTCTCTGTGATGATACCGATGAATCTCTCGAATGAACCGAATATAGCTCTGTGGATCATTACAGGCTGCTTCTCTGAGCCGTCAGATGCGATGTACTTCATCTTGAAGTTGAGAGGAAGCTGGAAGTCAAGCTGGATAGTACCCATCTGCCACTCACGGCCGATAGCGTCCTTCATCTTCAGGTCGATCTTAGGACCGTAGAATGCGCCGTCGCCTTCGTTGAGCTCGTATCCGTCAGGACCGTACTTATCTTCGAGGATAGCCTTCAGATCAGCCTCAGCCTTGTTCCATACGTTGATATCGCCCATGTAATCGTCAGGACGTGTGGAAAGTTCAGCCTTGTATTCAAGTCCGAATGTGTTGTATATCTCTGTAGCGATATCCATGATATCGTTGATCTCAGATGCGATCTGCTCCTCAGTTACAAGGATGTGTGCGTCGTC
The DNA here is from genome assembly GCA_902792495.1 of Ruminococcus flavefaciens. Taxonomy (GTDB): domain Bacteria; phylum Bacillota; class Clostridia; order Oscillospirales; family Ruminococcaceae; genus Ruminococcus; species Ruminococcus flavefaciens_Z. The sequence goes on from CADBAC010000083.1 coordinate 919, forward strand.
CTGTCTGAACTGCTGTACACGGAAAAGACCGTTCAGCTCGCCTGACTTTTCCTTACGGTGGATAACGTCTACCTGATTGAACTTCAGAGGGAGCTCCTTGTATGAACGCTGTCTGTTCATGTATACCTTGATAGCGTTAGGGCAGTTCATAGGCTTTGCACAGTAGACTTCGTTGTCCTCCTCAGCAGGGATAACGAACATACCGTCCTGATAGTGATCCCAGTGACCTGATGTTACCCACAGTTCCTTCTTGGAAAGGACAGGGCCTGAAATTTCAGTGTAGCCGTGATCTTCGTGAACGCCTCTCCAGTATTCAAGAAGTGCGTTGAAAAGCTTCCAGCCTCTTGGGAGCCAGTAAGGCATACCCGGAGCAGTATGATCGAACATGAAGAGAGCCTGTTCCTTGCCCAGCTTCTTGTGGTCACGGAGCTTTGCTTCCTCGATCATCTTGAGGTATTCGTCAAGCTGTGAAGCCTTGGGGAATGCAATTGCGTATACTCGTGAGAGAACCTTGTTATTCTCGTTGCCTCTCCAGTAAGCACCTGTACATGAAAGAAGCTTGAATGCCTTTACAGGAGCTGTTGTCATAAGGTGAGGGCCTGCACAGAGGTCAGTGAATTCGCCCTGCTTGTAGAATGAGATAGGCTCGCCCTTGTCAGCGTGTTCTTCGCAGAGTTCGACCTTGTAAGGCTCGTCCATTTCCTTCAGCTTAGCGATAGCGTCAGCAGGTGAAAGCTCGAACTGCTCAAGAGCAAGGTCTTCCTTGACGATCTTCTTCATCTCAGCCTCGATCTTTTCAAGCTCAGCAGGAGTGAAAGGCTTCTCAAGGTCGAAGTCATAGTAGAAGCCGTTGTCGATAGCAGGACCGATAGCAAGCTTTGTGTTGGGGTAGAGTCTCTTTACAGCCTGTGCAAGGATGTGTGAAGCAGTATGCCAGAATGTCTTCTTGCCGTCGAGGGAATCAAATGTGCATACCTCGAACTTGCAGTCGCTGTCGATAACTGTGCGGAGATCCTTGACCTCGCCGTTTACCTTTACACAGCAGGCAGACTTGTAAAGTCCCATGCCGATGCCCTTTACGATCTCAGCAGCAGGCTGAGCGGATTCGATCTCTCTGACGCTGTTGTCAGGAAGTGTTAATTTTATCATGATTATTTCTCCTTTATATTATTTTCATTTATGAATAATTCATCGTTTTCCCAATTGGCGGGATTGGTTTCGATGTATTGCCATGCACCGTAATATTCGTGTTCATTGCGTAATATGCGGTCGTTGAATGATTTTTGCCATACAGAAAAACCGATTTGTTTTGTAACATATTCTTTGAAATGTTTAATGATCAATGATAATGTAGGGGCGCACAGTGTGCGCCCGCCAGATCCGTCATACGCTGAATTATTGAGATTGATCCTAATAATTGCGTGTATATGATTTGGCATTATTACATATTTGTCCACATAAACCATTGGATAATGAACATTAATATTTTTCAGACTATTCTTAACGGCTTTTCCAAATTCTGAAAGATGAATTTTAGTATCAGTCACCATCGAAGGGCGCACACTGTGCGCCCCTACATTTGGGATTGAGGCATTTTGGATATTTGCATTGGTGGTTGAGACATTTTTGACAATTGCATCGGGGCCATTTGATCCATCACCGTTTTCCGCCGTAAACGGTTTATATTTATCGTTATTTTCCCAGAATATGCACATTTTGTTTTTGGTGCATATAGTCACAAAATACGCCCCGTTATGCGAATAATCGTAATTTTTCAGGCGGATGTCTTTACGTGTGGGCATATCAGCCGACCCAATCGATTATCTCGAACATATCCGCAAAAAGTTCGACGCTTATGAAGTCCTTCATATAGCCGTCATTGGTTCCTGTTTCAAAGCAGACGATTATATCCTCGTCATCGAAATCAACATAAACGTTACGCAGTTCCAGCACCTTTGCAAGCGCTTCTGCATCGCTGCCCTCATAGAAGCCGTCGTCGATTATCTGTTCAGCTATCTGCTGACGGCTGCCGTCCAGCTTAGCCAGTTTCTGAGCGATAGCAGAGAGGTTTTTCATTATCTCCCCCTCGCTCTCAACGTAGAAACGGACGGTCTGAGAGGTATCCCAGAGCTTATAAGGCAGCTCGTAGGCTTCTTCCTTCTCGTTATACTTTATATTGCTCATAGTTATCACCTTCTTTACAAGGGATTTGCTGCATAAAAACAGAAAAGCCCCTCATACCTGCAAAGGCACAAGGGACGATAATAACCGTGGTTCCACCCTGATTCACACGGAGAATGCTCCGTATCTCAAGTGCTCTGTAACGGGAGCTCCCGTCGCTTATTAGGCGCACTCAGAGGCGGTGTGCTGTGATATCCGTATCCATGCAGTCTCGCACCTGACGACTGCTCTCTGAAATGGCTGCGGAAAAGCCTTCCTCATCAATGATTTACGATGTTATAAACTAATACTACCACATATTCCGCCATTTGTCAAGGGGGAACTTCGGCATGGCCGGGTATAATTTGAAGATTGGTCATTTTTAGTAAAATTCAATTACAAAACGTATATTGTAATATCATTTGTACGTACAACATTTTATATATAGTTCGGTCAAATTTATGTCATTATTTTACTACGAATGTAAAAATAGTGATATACTTCAAAATACTCCATATGATAAAATATAGTCACAGGAGAAACATACGCCATGATCAAATTTCGGGAAAATGGCGTAAATAAGCAAAAAATGTCAGATCAAATAATATGGGGGTATTATTATGACAGAGAATATGATATTAAGCCTGATCAAAAAGTATGAAGGCAATGTTGAGCGCAACAGAAGATACGCAGAGTATTATAACGCTGAATTTGAGCAGACAGGTTCACACAATGCGTATTTCATCTCACGCAACTTTTACCGTGAGGCCGAGCATTGCAGAACTATCATCGAGCGCTACCGTGAGATGATAAGAAACGGTGAGTTCAATCCTCAGAGCGAGGTTTACGGCCACTGATGTTCAAGCATGGAAATGCACCGCATTTCCGAAGGGGAAACACAAAATGACATTGAGTACGGGTACGCTTTACAGTGTGCCCGTACTTTTTTGCGGCTCAGAACAGTCCCCGTACATCTTCAAAGCTCATTGACGGCTGAAGTGCCAGATTTATGCCGAATGCCAGAAGCTGTGACACACGCTCGGTCAGGCGGTCGATATCTTTGGGTGTGACCATCATATTCTCGGTATCACCCATAATTTCGGCATCTGTAAAGCTTCTCACTATGGTGTGCATATCCACAACTGTAGGAACTCCCACCGCTATGACAGGTACTCCCATGACCTTTTCGGAAAGCTCCTTCCGTGCGTTCGCTACTCCGCTTCTCGGCGATATGCCTGCATCGGAAATTTGTATGGTCCGACCAAGACGGCTTATGTCCGAACAGGCAAGAGCATCGGCGGCTATTATGCATGAGGGCTTTATCCCCTCGGATACGGCACGGACTATCTCCGCTGTCTCAATGCCAGTCTGACCGAGAACTCCCACCGAAAATGAAGCCACCGCTCTGAGTGAACAAAGTGTAAGGTCATCTTTCAGCTCGTCACGGATATGCCGTGTAGCCAGCACCTTTGCGGCTGTCTGCGGTCCAATGGCATCGGGAGTTATATCGCTGTTGCCAAGCCCCACCACAAGCACGTCCCCCTCGGGAATGAAACTTCTCAGTTCAGCGGCAAGTTCCTGTGCCATGCCCTCGTAATCGTCGGTATATCCGCTCAGATCGTCACTTTCAAGCGTGATGTACCTCCCCTTTCCCTTGCCGATCGTGTCAACACAGCTGTCGTCGTCTATCACTATCTCGGTTATGCGGAAATGCTCTCCACGCTCGGTAATATGCACAGATTCGGGAAGTCCGTGCGGATCTACACATTCCAGCGCAAGATCTGTTCTCAGCGACATTTTCTCAGCTCCTTTCAGATTTTTCGGCGGATAATTGCTCATCCAAAGCTATTATTGTGCACAATGCTTGAAATTATGCTTACAGATTCGTGCAAAAATTTCAGATTTGACTATTGAAATAATATGCATGAAATGTTATAATTATTATTGTCTCAGTGAACAGGTGTGCGTTGCACCTGTCGGAAACAGGCGGACCCGTGTCTGTTTCTTCTATCTGTAAATTGCGGCGATATGCTGCAAAATTCAAGGAGGTGTAACGAATGCCAAACATTAAATCTGCTAAGAAGAGAGTTAAGGTTAATACAACTAAGGCTGCTGCTAACAAGGCAAGAAAGTCAAATCTTAAGACTATCCTTAAGAAGGCTGACGCTGCTGTAACTGCCGGTGAGAACCAGGAGGAAGCTATCAAGGTAGCTATCAAGAGAGTTGACCAGGCTTGTGCACACGGTCTTATGCACAAGAACAAGGCTGCAAGAAAGAAGTCTCAGCTCGCTAAGAAGCTCAATGCTGCTAAGTAATTGACCTTTTAATAAAAAAAGAACCCCTTACCACAACTCACGGCGGTAAGGGGGTTTTGTTTTATCTGTTGCCTCTGGTTTTATTATATCCGTTTTCAAAAGCATGGTAATATGATATAAAATAACGTTCAAGAGAATCAAGACTATCAAAACCACTGTTCATAAGCGGGATCAATTTTATCGTAAAATGTTCACCGTTTCGATAATCCACATATACATCACCGTTTCCTTTTCCTGTAAAATGATTATTTACACGATTGAAAACTGTTTTGGATTGACCAACATAATATTTATCTCTGTCTTGATTATGAAGTATATATACTCCTGCAAAATTCCTGCTTGATGAAATATAAGGTTCATATTTTCCGCCATGCACTTTTGCTGTTCTGATTCTCATGAATTCTTCAGGAGTTATTTCTTCTGATTCGTTCAGAAGTCTGTCGATAGCTTCTTCAAATTCCTTTCGCCTTTTACCACTTACAGCAATGGATGCTATTATAATAACAATAGTTATCAAGAATACAACAACTAAAAATCCATTCATAAAATCATATTCTGAAGACATGGCACTCACCGCCCTATCACTCCTTAGCCAATCAAAAATACTATCTGAAAAAATATAAAGAAGCAAAAAT
>CADBAC010000084.1 GCA_902792495.1 Ruminococcus flavefaciens
TTATCCTGGACGAAAGCGGAAGCATGTCGTCCATCTACAAGGAAACACTGACCAGCATGAATGAGGTGCTGAGAGGTATCCGCAAGGAGCAGGAAGAGCATCCGGAACAAAAGAACTATGTGACCATCGTGACCTTCGAGGGTAATGGAATCAAGGGCATCAAGACTCGCAGGGACCGGGTGCCGATTGAGAGCATCAAAGACTTAACGGAGGCTGATTACAGGCCGGGAGGATGCACCCCGCTATACGATGCTATGGGCAAGACACTCAATGAGTTGGAGGGCCTGGTCCGGCCAGACGACAGGGTTCTGGCTACCGTGATAACCGACGGTTACGAGAACGCATCCGAAGAATACTCCGGACGGACTATCAAGACACTCGTAGCCCGCTTGCGAGAAAAGGGCTGGACACTGGCCTATATTGGAGCTAATCAGGATGCGGTAGAGGTGGCGAAGGACCTTAATATTGATAATGCCATTAGTTGGTCCGTATGCGGAGTAGGTGTGGAAACGATGAGCTTCCGACTGAAAAAAGCCAGAACAAAAGCCGGCATTATGTGGAGGAAACAGGGGGAGGAAGGCTTTACGGGTGCATTGTACGACATCTTCGAAGATGACCCCAAAGACTAGTACTCCCAGAGGACGAGGTCCCGATCCAGTGCAATCTTGCGTATCTCACCATAACGGCCGTCGACATAGTAGAACTTGGCTATGCGGTCGCCTACGATATCCTTGAAAGCCTTTTTGATGCGGGATATGCTGACGTTGATGCTGTTGCCATAGGGATTGAGGTGGTTGTGCAGGCTATTGCGGATCTGCTCCGGATTGTCCCTGCCCGTAATACTCATGTAGTAACCGAGAATCTCATCCTCATGACTGATATCGCAGGTCTTCTCAGAGACAAGGACGATCCTTCAACTCTTATCCCCGAAGTCAACGTCAGCGAGGTTCCTTTCCTCAAGAGACAGGGCATTATTTCAGGTGGCATGATACCTAAGATAGACTGCTGTGTTGAGGCTGTAAGACGTGGAGTAAAGAAGACCGTTATCATCGACGGCAGAGTTCCGCACTCTATCCTCATCGAGATACTTTCAAACGAGGGCATCGGTACACAGTTCGTATAAGAACGGAGATAGAATTGAGAATTGATGCTGACACCATAATTCTCGATTCAAAAAGTGATATTGCAGGGGAAGGCTCCCTTACAAGAAAAATTCTCAATCAAAAATAAAAAGTGTTGACTAATATACAAAAAGTTTACTCAATTACATGGTCGCAAGGTTGATTTTATATCTCTTGAAGCGGTATAATTATATAATGATATTGTATGATCAGGATATTATGTCTGCCTGAGCAAGGAGGACAAAAATGAATACTATAGACAAATTCAATGAACATATTATGCAGTCCTACGGACGCTATCCACTCGTTATGCAGAAGGGTGAAGGCAGGCACTGCAAGGACGAAAACGGCAAGGAATATATCGATTTCGGAAGCGGTATCGGTACTAATTCCCTCGGCTACTGCGACGAGAAATGGGCCGACGCAGTATGCGCACAGGTAAGAACTCTTCAGCATAGTTCAAATTACTACTACACCGCTGTTCAGGCGGAATTCGCTGAAAAGCTGTGCGAGGTCTCGGGCTATAAAAAGGTATTCTTCGGCAACAGCGGCGCCGAGGCCAATGAATGCGCTATCAAGGCGGCAAGAAAGTACAGCTTCGATAAGTACGGCAAGGGCCGCCATAACATCATAACTCTCGTGAATTCCTTCCACGGAAGGACCATAGCTACCCTCTCGGCTACAGGTCAGGATGTGTTCCATAACTACTTCTTCCCCTTCCTTGAAGGATTTGTAAATGTAACTGCCAATGATATCGACGATCTGAAGGCTAAACTGGACGACACTGTATGCGCTGTTATGCTGGAGTACGTTCAGGGCGAAGGCGGTGTCAATGCCCTCGATAAGGAATTCGTTGACGCTGTTTACAGCCTCTGCGCTGAGAAGGATGTTCTCGTTATCGCAGATGAGGTACAGACAGGTGTGGGACGTACAGGTAAATTCCTGGCAGGCGACCACTTCGGTAAAAAGGCTGATATCACTACTCTCGCAAAGGGCATCGCAGGCGGTGTTCCTATGGGCGCTTGTCTCTTCGGAGAGAAGTGCGAGAACGTTCTCACTCCCGGTACTCACGGTTCCACTTTCGGCGGAAACCCGATTGCCTGTGCAGGCGGTCTGGCAGTTCTCGACAGGATAACAAGCGACGGATTCCTTGATGAAGTCAGCAGGAAGGCTGAACACTTCAAGGAGAGACTCAGCAAATGCAGCGAGGTAGCTGCACTGAGCGGCCTTGGCCTTATGATAGGGATCACGCTTAAATCAAAGAAAGCAGGAGATGTTGCAAAGGCAGCACTCGATAAGGGTCTGCTGGTGCTGACAGCTAAGGAAAAGGTAAGACTTCTCCCTCCGCTTACTATATCAGACAGCGAAATTGATGAGGGGCTTGATATTCTTATAGATATACTGGAGGAATAATTGATGGAGCTTACTGTATTATCAAAGAATAACGGCTATACCGTACACGAAAGAAGCAGCAATAAGACTCTCTATACTGTCAAGAAGAAGACCTTCGGCCAGAAATGGAACCTGCTGGATACAAGTAAGTATAACCTCTATACTCTTGCGCAGATGGGTGACGAGAAGAAGCCTGCATTTACCATAATCCTCAACGATGTCACATTCCTTACCATCGAATGCAAATCGCTCTTCCTCGATCCTACTCTTGTGGCTAAAAGCAAGTCTATGTGCTATAATCTTGTCAGCAAGGACAGACGAGAATTCGATATATTTTTTAACGACAAGAAAATCGGACATATCAGCACTAAGGTAAGCGTGACAGGCGAACTCCAGTACGATATCGACATCGAGAACAAGTTCTTCGATGACTATATCCCTCTGTTTGCAGTGGCAATTGACAGGACGTTCGGTGAAATGAACAAGCAGTAATGACAGCATCAGGATTTTTGATGACTAAAGAACTTTGAAAGGATAAATAATATGAAACATTTACTTAAAATGCTCGATTTGAGCACAGAAGAGATAATCGATATACTCAACCTCGCAGATCAGCTCAAGTACGAGCTGAAGCACAACATACCACACCCACGTCTCAAGGGCAAGACTCTCGGTATGATATTCCAGAAGGCTTCCACACGTACCCGTGTATCATTCGAGACAGGTATGTATCAGCTTGGCGGATATCCGCTCTTCCTCTCATCCAACGATCTCCAGATCGGCCGTGGTGAGCCTGTACAGGATACAGCCCGTGTACTTTCACGCTACCTCGACGGTATCATGATCCGTACATTCGAGCAGAAGGAAGTTGAAGATCTTGCACAGTACGGCTCTATCCCGATAATCAACGGACTTACAGATTTCTGTCACCCTTGTCAGGTACTGGCAGACCTTATGACTATCCGTGAATTCAAGGGCAGTTTCGACGGCCTGAAGATGTGCTTTATCGGCGACGGAAACAATATGGCAAACTCTCTCATCGTTGGCTGCCTCAAGGTCGGCATGAGCGTAGCAGTAGCCTGCCCCGACGACTATCAGCCCCCAAAGGAGATACTGGATTTCGCTAAGGAATACGGCGACAAGTTCATGATGACAAATTCTCCTAAGGAAGCCGCAAAGGGCGCAGACGTTCTTATCACTGACGTATGGGCATCCATGGGTCAGGAAGGCGAAGCTGAGAAGCGTAAGAAGGCATTCGCAGGCTATCAGATAAACGATGAGCTTATGGCTGAGGCAAACAGCGACGCAATGGTTCTGCACTGTCTCCCTGCACACCGTGAGGAGGAGATCACAGAGAAGGTATTCGAGGCTCACGCAAACGAGATCTTCGAGGAAGCTGAGAACCGTCTCCACGCTCAGAAGGCTGTTATGGTCAAGCTGATGGAGAATTAAAGGTATTATTACATAAAAAGCGGACAGCTCAATGCTGTCCGTTTTCATTTGCGTATATCGTCAATTATGTTACGTATATGAAGTATCTGCTCGTTTGTCAGACCCTCAACATTGAGAGTAGGATTATCGTTGATGCCAAGCAAATAATCTGTACTTACAGAAAAAGTTTTTGCTATTTTTTTCAGCATATCGATAGACGGCTGAATATAGCCGTTTTCCCAATTGCTCACACATTGCTTCGTGACACCGATTTTTTTACTGAACTCAACTTGATTGATTCCAAGAGAATTCCTTAATTCTTTTACTCTCTCATAAAACAAACATAACACCTCTTTAGTAAAAGTTTACAATACTATTGTATACTAACACTTGACAATTATAAAATACTATGGTATACTAACAGTAGACTGAAATAAGGAGGTGAGAAAATGAACGACAATAATAAAGAAATAAATGATCCTCAAGTATGGATGTATGTAGCATCTTGCTTGAATCCAGTATTTACGATAGCTTTTGTTATAATATATGTTATAAAAAACAAATTTAGAAAAGCGTTTGAAATATGGATAGTAACATTATTGATTCATGTGTTAATACTTTTATTAGCTATTATTATAGACGCTGTAGCATTTAAAAAGAGTTTTACAGAAGCGTTCATAAAATAGTTGTAAAAGGTGAATATGATTATAGGAGTTGTAGCAAGCAACTCCTTTTTTGTTTGACAAAATAACGTAAAAATGATATGATAAGCCAAGAGGTGATAAAGTGAAATATATATTGATAGCACTGGTCGGCCTTGTAATAATGGTCGGGGCACTGGCATTCATTATAAGGAATATCATGCTGAAAAAGAACGGTGTGCAGACAGAAGCAGAGGTCATAGCTGTAAGTGAGGACACCCGAAAAGGCCGTGGCGGTATGCGCACAGTCAGCGGATATATCCATACTCTGCGCTATGAAGTAAAAGGAAAAATGATCGAGGCTAAGGACAGAACAGGCTATGTTCAGCCTTTCTCAAAGGGCTCGGAGCATACTATAATCTACAGCAGAAAAAATCCCGAAATATTCGACTACGCCGACCAGATAGACCGTAACATCAGGCTTTTCGGCGGACTTGCGGCTGTGGGAGCCGTTTTTGCGGTCAGATTTTTAATTCTGGCGGTGAAATGACGATATGAAAATGATAAGGGTAAAAGGGAATTACACAATAAGTGCAGTGAATATGGCAATGATTCCTTCGGCAGTAGTAGTATTACTGATAGGAAGTACAGTTTTCGGAGGAAGATTACTTATACCGATATGTGCGGTATTCTGTATACTGATGTTAGCATACCTGATAATATGGATAGCAACGTCGATAATTCCGATGGAAGTGCGTTTTGACAAAGAATGGCTGATGACAAAACAGATGATGTTCACCAAGGATGTCAGAATGGAAGATATCAGCAGAGTGCAGTATTATATACGGAAAGAAAGCACTGAAGGCAATACATACTATTATCTGATACTTGAGATAGATTACAAAGGCGGCAAGATGAAACTACAGGAAGTTATATCAAAGAATGAGATAGAATACTGCAAACAGTGCAATGCGTTCAAAGAACTGTTTGTATTGTATCGCTTTTTTGAAGAAGAATATCCGGAAAAGGCGAAAGGATACTGGAGGTACTGCGGTTTCTGATATATGAAAGAATATATAATGACATAATGTATAAAAAGCGGCGAATATAACAGTCGCTTTTTTAGTTGACAAAGGCGAAAAAAGGTGTTATAATAATAAAGCTGTCGGACGAGAGCGCAACCGGTAAGCCTGCTGGCGCAGCACGGGAGGGTTTTTGGAGAAGGCGGTAAAAATATCACGAAAAAGTTCAAAAAGAAATTTTGAAAAAGCACTTGACAAGATCGAGTGAAAGTGATATAATATTAAAGCTGCTCTACGGAGCGGAGGTCACTGAAAAAGTTTTTTGAAAAAACTTTGAGA
>CADBAC010000085.1 GCA_902792495.1 Ruminococcus flavefaciens
GGACATATTTTCCGTCATCTTGCACAGAAATCCCTTGACATACGATAGTATGCCTGCGGAATTTCTATACAATCTGACGAAAAATCTGCCGGTGCATCTTCAGCACAAGCTTTGTGCGGTGTTGCCTTTACGGTCAATGTGTTATCTGAGGACGGCCAATGGCTGTCCCTACAAATTGTTCGTCCGCCCGTCCATAACAAGAAGTGCCAGTGAGCGAAAGCAGAGTAAGCTCTACGTACAAAGTAAGGCTCTCTGAGCCGACTCGTGACATGGGGTCAAGCTGCCGTCAGCTTGCGTCAAAAACGGCAGCCTTTTTAAGCTGCCGTTTTATGTATCCATGTCATGTGGGAGCACCTTCCAGCCATCGCCTTCTATCTTAACGTAGTAAGCGCCGCCCAGTATTTTGTCATCGCCGAATTTGTACACCACCGTGACGAAATAGCCCTTGTCAGCTATGATCTCGCCGTCAGCAGTTTTCGCTCCGTAGATCCTCGCAAGATTGTAGAGGTATTCCTCAGCGTCACGAAGCTCGTCCTTGGTCATGCGTTTTTTCTTCTTTATCCTCTTCAGCTTTACCGCTCTTTCGGAAAGGCTCTGGTAATTGCCGATGAGATTTTCCCATTCGCCCGTATCCTTGAAATGCTTGATAAGCACTCTCGGAAGGCCGAGGGAATAATAATCAGTTCCGCCGTCTTTATCGACTACGCAGTTCCAGTATCTGTTGACCGCACCACGGTAGCCTGTATGATTTCTTATAAAAGAGCATCCCGTGAAGAAAAGCACTATCACAGCAAGTGCCGCAAGTCTTCTGCGGCGCATCACCGCTTTTGTCCTTCTCCTGCGTCTCCGTACAGGTGCCGCCGGCTGAGGTGCAGGTCTTTCACTGCGATATTCCCTTTCCTCCACAGCAGGCTGAGGCTGATATTCTTCCTCATCCTCATGCACAGGCCTTGGAGCAGAATCAAGGAAATCAAGAGCATTTACCTCCTCGGCAGCTTCCACGTTCGCCTCATTATCCGCATTTATTTCATCGATGATGCTGTTTCCGCCGCTGTCGGCATCTTCCCCGTAAGCATCTTCTTCCACGGTATCTTCTTCCCCGAAGGCAGCTTCTTCCGCCGCCTCGATGGACTCTGCACAATCGCAGATACCGCCATCGGGTATTTCCTTTCCACAGAATTCACATATCGTCATTTTATCCTCCGATACCGATCCCCAATGATATCATTCCGATCCCCTGATCAGATCATTTATCAAAGCCAAAGAAGAAAGTAGCCTGATCGCTCATAACTTTCCAGCCTTCGCCCTTTATCCTGACCACATAAACTGTGGTCTTTTCATTGTCGCCCTCGGTGTTTTTATACTTATATACAACTGTATAGCCTTTTCTGATCTCGATATCTTCCTGATCGATATCCGCATCACAGGCCTGTGCCGCACTGTAAAAATACTTCTCGGCATCCTTTATCTCGGAATTCTTCATTTCCTTGACCCTGGATATTTTTCGGAATTTAGGCTTCTTTTCCCAGTCATCCATACGGTCTTCCATATCGTCGTTGTAATCCTCGATAAGTTCTCTCCAGGTGTCATTGTCCTTGAGTTCCTCTATGCCTGCATTCGGCAGAGTAAGAGAATAATAGGTCTTTCCGCCGTGCTTGCTGGTACGGGAATTGAAATACTTCTTCACCGTGCCCTTATAGCCCGAACCTGCCGCCATAGATATGATTATGATAATGAATATCAGCAGGACAGCAGCGATAAATGCCGCAAATTTAGCGAAATTATGCTCCTCCTCAAGATCTATGGAAGGGCCTTTCACTGATTTTCTGATAGCAGGGCCGTCGCCGTTTTCGGGAACTTTTATACCTGCCGCCGCTTCTTTGGCAGCGTTGAGTGCGTCACGGACCATTATGTCCTGTTCGCTTTCCTCTGTATTATCAGCTTCCTCCGCAGTATCGGGAGTAAACTCTCTGATGATATCCTCTATGGGCTGTTCCGTCTGACCGCTGAAAACGTCTTTATTGTCATCATTGGATCTTTTTGCCTGTTCTTCGTGGATAGCACCGGGGCAGGAACATGATCCGCCTTCGGGTATCTCTTTTCCGCAGTATTTACAAAACGCCATTATAATGACCTCCGATACTAAAGACCGCCGAAACCGCAGTCTTACCAAATTTTATTTTACCATAAAGACTACTGAATGTCAAGGGAGCAAAGCCCGTACTTTCCGTCTTTTTCAGTCGATTTACAGGACATTCTCACAGTTCACGGGAGACATTCATTATCCCCGTCATCGTCAGCCGCTTTTCCTCCGCTGCACTCAGCGCACATACCGTAGAACACGGTCTGGGATGAATCGATGATAAAGCCGTGGTGTTCGGCAATATGGCTGCTTATCTCAGCGAGATGGTCGCAGTTGAGATGTATCAGCTTGCCGCAGCTGAGGCATTTCAGGTGGAAATGATTATGGCAGTCCTGTTCCTCGTCTATGTACTGGAAACAGGCGCAGGTCTTGCCGTCGAAGGAATACTTCCTGACACTGCCCTGTTCCACCAGTCTGTCCAGCTGACGGTAGATAGTCGCCACTCCCACGGGAGTTCCCTTTGCGGAAAGATAGGCGCTTATCTCCTGAACATTGGTATGCTTTTCCTTGTTTTCGATAAGGTATGTAAGCAGATTCTCCTTCTGCCTGGTGTTATACCCCTGATCTCTTTTCATTTATACCTCCATCAGCTTGGGATGACCTTCCAGCCCTGATCGTTGATAACAACAGCCAGTGCAAGGTCGCTGCCTTCCTCTTTGCCGTCCTTGGTGTAAGTATAGCTGACCTCATAGCCTTCACCGACAGTAAAGTCGTCAGCTGTCATTTCCATTCCTCTTTCTTTGCATTTGTCCGCAAAGTAGCTTTTGACAGCATCACGCTGAACATCGGTTATCTCCTTGGATTCGGTTATAGTTCCGAATTCAAAAACACCGTCTGTCAGGTCGGGACGCTGTTCCTGATTGTGGTTGAACTGATTCACAGCCTCATCATATTCATTCTTCGACTTCATATCCTCGATATACTCATCGGGATACATATAGGAATAGAACACCTTTCCGCCGTTCAGGCTGAATGAAGCATTGAAGCATTCTTTAAGGGCATCCTCGTAGTTTTCGCTTTTCTGTGACTCGGCAGTCTGTCCCTCAGGTGTCTTTTTTAGATCAGCCTGTTTCTGTCCGCAGCCTGTCATCACCGCAGAAGCCGCCGCACAGGCAATTACCGCTGTAATAAACCTTTTCATCAGGTTACCTCCATATAAATTTAAACATTCATAGTTATTATATCACAATGATATGTATATGTCAAACTTTAACTCAAAAAAGCTAACGACTGACAACAAAAAGTCCCTCAGACGATGCTCGTTTTTCCGTGAGCGCCATCTGAGGGGCTGTGAATATTCATGTCAGGCAGTTCATTCTATGCCGAGGAAGTTCTTGAAGTTGTCGGCAAGGATGAGCTGATTTTCTTCGGGAGTGAATCCCAGCTTCAGGAAGCGCTCCAGTTCTTCTTCGTGGCTCCACATAGGGAAATCCGAGCCGAAGAAACAGTTTTCCACACCGTATGTGCGCACCATATGAGCGGCCTTTTCGGGAGTGAGGAATGCCAGTGAACTGCTGACATCGAAGCGTACATTCTCAAGTCCGGGCAGGCACTTTTCAGCGTCGTCCCATCTCTGGTATCCGCCTAAGTGAGCGGCAAGAAGCTGAAGCTTCGGGAAGTTCTTGTGTATTGCGGCTATTCTCTGCGGAGCGGAGTAGTCGTATCTGTTGTCGCCGCAGTGTATCAGCAGAGGGAGTTCGCCCTCGATGATCTCATAGATCCTGAAAGCTTCGGGAGAATCAGCGTTGAACTCCTGAAAATCGGGGTGAAGCTTTACTCCGTGAAGTCCGAGAGCCTTGATCTGAGCGATGTCAGCTTCAAGATCTTCCGAATCGGGATGAGTAGTGCCGAAGCCGTAGAACTCGGGATGTGCATTGCACTCAGCTGCGATGAATTCGTTGATGTGAGCGGTCTGACGGGGAGTTGTGGCAGTTGAACATACAAGGTATCTTGAAGTTCCTATCTTGCTGCCGCTTTCGATGAGTTTGCCGCTGATACCGCAGCTTTCCATGGGAATGTCGTAGAATTTTCCGATATTGACAGTAGCGTTTTCGGCTATCTTCTCGGGAAATATGTGTGCATGGGCGTCGATTATCTCATACTGTCCGTAGATTTCGCTATCCATATTTATCTCTCCTTGCGCCTGTTTTTCGTACAAAAATAAGCTTATTGATATAATTCCAGAATACATTATATTCCATTTTTGACCGTTTGTCAAATCCTGTGAACTGCCGTTAACTGCGGCAATAATTTTATTTATTGATTATTTGCAAATTATCACTGTAATGATTGACTTTGCACACTTTTTATTATATAATATAATTGTATAAAATTGTTTGTGAAAAGGAGGTCATAAGATGGATCTGTCAAGACTGGCAGCGCTTGCTACCGGCGCTGTAATTACTCTCGGTCTTCCGCTCGGCTATGCACCGGCTGCATCTGCGGCGGCAGACACGAAAGTAGTCTTCAAGGATTTCGACAAAAATGTCAACGGCGGCGAACCTATCAGGGGCGTTGACATATCATCTGTCATCGCACTTGAAAAATCAGGCGTAACTTTCAAGGACGAAAACGGCAATGAACAGGATATCTTCAAGACCCTCTCCGAACATGGCGTGAACTATATCCGTGTGAGAGTCTGGAACGAACCCTACGACAGCAACGGAAACGGATACGGCGGCGGAAACAGCGACGTATACACCGCAGGTCTCATAGGCAAGCGTGCGGCAGAATACGGCATGAAGCTGCTGGTGGATATCCACTATTCCGATTTCTGGGCAGACCCTGCTAAACAGACAAGACCGAAATACTGGCAGCAGCACAACAACACAAAGCTTGCGGATGAGATATACAAATGGACATCATGGGTGCTGAAAAGTGTATCCGAAGCAGGCGGCGATATCGGCATGGTGCAGGTCGGCAATGAGACCAACTGCTTCTTCTGCGGTGAAAAGGATATGTATGAGATATGCAAGCTTTTTGCCAGCGGAAACAAGGCTGTGCGTGATTTCGACAAGAACATCCTCATAGCTCATCATTTTGCAAATCCCTCTACAGGTCACTACGACTGGTACGCAAAGGTAATGGCCGAATGCAAGCTGGATTACGATGTGTTCGCCACTTCCTATTACCCCTACTGGCACGGTTCTCTGGACAATATGACAAAGGTCATGAAGGATATCGGCGACAAGTACAACAAGTACGTCATGGTGGCTGAGGTGGCTTATCCCTACACCAACGAGGACGGCGATTTCTTCGGCAATTCCGTTACAAGTTCATCGTCGGGCTGTGAATTTGCCTACGATATATCTGTGGAAGGTCAGGCAAAATGTCTTGCTGACACATTCCGGGGCATAGCCAACACAGGCAAACACGGTATCGGCGTGTTCTACTGGGAGCCTGCATGGATAGGTGTCAGCGGTTCAACCTACGATAAGAACAAGTCGCTGTGGGAGAAGTACGGAAGCGGCTGGGCATCGTCCTACGCTTCGGAATACGACAAGGAAGTCAAGAGCGCAGGCGGTTCATCCTTCGATAATCAGGCACTTTTCGATTTCAGCGGAAAGCCTCTGGAATCGCTGGATGTGTTCCTGAATGTCTACCCTCAGGCTGAAAAGCAGACCACGACCACTGTCACAACTTCCGTGTCTGTCACCACTGCAACGACAGCTTCACAGTCCGAGAAGGCCTGCAAGATAATGGCTATCGGCGATTCCATCACCGACGGTTACGGAGTGGGCGGCTCTTACCGCAAGTTCCTTTATCACGAACTGACCGAACAGGGACTGAAAGTGGACATGGT
>CADBAC010000086.1 GCA_902792495.1 Ruminococcus flavefaciens
CTGTTCAGCGCACCTGTCGGCTCATCGGCAAAGAGGAGTTCGGGCTCGTTCACTACCGCCCTTGCAATAGCACATCTCTGCTGTTCGCCTCCCGAGCACTGTGAAGGCAGGTGGCTTTTTATCTTTGAAAGCCCCATTTTATCGAGAAGTTCATTTGCATATTCATCAGTCTCAGCGGCTGAACGCTTCTTATTGAGATAGCCTGGAACTGTCACATTCTCAAACAGCGTAAGATTGCTTATCAGGTGCATCTGCTGAAAGATGAAGCCGAATTCGCCGTGACGAAGCTGAGCCAGTTTCTTTTCGCTCATTTTTACCAGGTCTTCCCCTTTGAATATGACCTCCCCTGCTGTAGCCCTGTCCATACCGCTGAGTGCGTAAAGAGTAGTGGATTTTCCCGAGCCCGATGCTCCCATAATAACGGTGAAATCGCCTTTGTATATATCCAGATCCACACCGCTGAGAATATGTATCTGACCGCCGTTATGGGCAAAACTTTTGCACAGTCCTTTAGCAGAAAGTACTGCTTCTTTCATAATAGTCATCCTTTCGTTTGGTTTATCATGACTTTATTCTATCATAACAATTATTAAG
Organism: Ruminococcus flavefaciens; assembly: GCA_902792495.1. GTDB lineage: Bacteria > Bacillota > Clostridia > Oscillospirales > Ruminococcaceae > Ruminococcus > Ruminococcus flavefaciens_Z. The sequence goes on from CADBAC010000086.1 coordinate 595, forward strand.
GAATCCTTAAGACTTTCCCTCTTTGTATAACGGCAGAGAAATTACAGCTTCAAATCCGTCGGGAAAGTTCCTGAGTTTTACATCTCCGCCTGACTGCTGAGCGATGTACCTGACGATAAACAGACCAAGACCGGAACCGCTTTCCTCTCCGCAGTTTTTTCCACGGTAGAACTTATTGAAAATGAACGGCATATCCTCATCGGGAATGCCCTTTCCCCTGTCTCTGAAGCGGATGTTCACAAAGTCGGTATCCTTATCAATGGTGATCGTCACATCTGTTCTCGCATATTTTCTCGCATTGTTGATGAGATTTTCTATCATCTGCGCAGTTCTTCCCTTATCAGCACTGACATCTGCGGTGAAGCAGGGCTTCTCAAAAATAATGTCCTTCTGATCGGCATAAAGCTCGGACAGCGTATCACTTACGAAACTGCATATCTCGAATTTCTCTGCGTTTATTTTCAGTTTGTCAAGATCGGCAATGGAGTGGAGGAAGATATCATTTGTCAGCTTTGCCACCTCGTCGCACTTTCTCATTATTACCTCCAGATACTTGCTGCGCTTTTCGGGAGAGCCGTCCATGCCCATTTCAAGGGCTTCTGCATACGCTCTTATGGATGCCGCAGGAGTTTTTATATCGTGTGAGAGGGACGCAATGACAGTCTTGTTGTTCTCGATAGCCTCTTTCTCGCAGGCCCTTGCCTTCGTGATCTCACGGCGCATATTGTCCAGCGCCCAGATGAACTTGCCGAAATAATTGGTCCTCGGATATTCAAGAGACTCGTCAAAATCGCCGTTGCCCATCCTCTCTGCGAAGTCTGTCAGCTTGCTGAACGGGCGGATGATAGTCATTCCGCAGTAAGCCGCCATTGCTATCAGCACAGCCACATCTATACCGCATAACACAGCGATATTCCGTGAATTTCTGCCATTTCCCTGATCTTCCGCAATTTGTTTTCTCAGTTCATCAGCCTTGATACGTGCATCCTCGCTGTTTCCTTTTTCAGCCAGATGGCTTATCTCATTGAGGGCGACAACATACTTTCCCCTGTTGTCATTGCTGTGAGTATCATGCATCAGCACCGCACCTGTCAGCAGAATAACTGCAATAAACACAGCGGTCACGGAAATAAGCTTCTTCATGCCTTGTCCTCCAGTATATAGCCAAGCTTCCAGACAGTTTTTATGTAAACTGGCGAAGCAGGATCGTCCTCCAGCTTTTCACGAAGCCAGCGGATGTGGACTGTGAGCGTCGAGGGTTCAACTTCCGAAAATGCTCCCCATACCTCGGAGATAAGCTTATCTTTCGGTATAGCGGTGTTCTTGTTTCGGCAAAGATATTCCAGCAGGTCAAACTCACGCTGAGTCAGATTCACGGCAACTCCGTCCTTTGCGACAGTACGTGAAGCGGTGTTTATCTTTACATTTCCGAATCCCATCTCACCGCTCTCATTTCCGAAACCATAGGTACGGCGCATAAGGGCATTCACTCTCGAAAGCAGTTCTTTCATTGAATAGGGCTTGGGGATGTAGTCGTCCCCGCCTGTGTCGAATCCCGTAATGCGGTCGTCCTCGCTGGTACGTGCGCTGGCAAAGATCACAGGGACGCTTGAAGTCTCCCTCAGCTGTCTGCATATCTCAAAGCCTGTAGAATCGGGAAGATTTATGTCGAGAAGTATGAGATCGAACTTGCTGTCCGTCAGTATAGTGAAAGCCTCCTCAGCAGTCGAAGCGTGGGCTGTACTGTAGCCGCAGCCCTCAAGCATTTCCGAAATTATAAATGAAAGGTCCTCGTCGTCGTCAACGATAAGTATCTTTTTGTTATTCATAGCCGTTCTCCTTTAAAAATGATAAAAATATTATACCACACACGGCGCAGATTGACAAGTTCTGCCGCAGAAAAATGTTCACAGAATGTTTACATTTTCATCCGCACATTTCAGCTTTCTGTTTCGTTAAGCTTTATACAAATGGCAGATAATGCCTGAGACATAATTATGAGGAGGGAATCATATGAAACATACAAAGAAAACTTTATCAGCTGTACTTGCAGCTGCAATGACCATCAGCATGGGAAGCCTCTTCCCGATGAGTGCAAGTGCCGCCGCCTATAACTGGGACAACAGACCGGATTGGACGCCTACTGATTTCAATTCTGCTATGGAATTCTTGAATCACCATGGAACTACCTATGCCGAAGACGGAATGATTTGCATAGTCAAGCACGTCCCAAACGGAAAGCACATGGAAGCTAAGATCGAGGCTGTCGGAAATGAAGGCGATCAGCGGACAGATTCACAGTACGAATCGAAGATCTTCTCATTCGGGTTTGAGGTTCCTGATGAAACCCAGCCTGAAAATGGTGAAAAAACCGCACTTCAGGAGTATATGGAATTCCACGGCTACACTGACGGAAGCTTTGTGGACTACCACTACGAAGCGCTGATGATAAAAGAGAATCAGGACAGCAAATTCAACATCATGACCGGAATTGTCGGCGAGGACGAGGAGTTAGATGAGTCCAAGGCCGCTGTCTATACTTTTGACGGCGACACCGAGACCGATATCTGGGGCTGGCTGCCTGATTCCTATGTGGAGTACAGAATATTCATCGACACTTACGGCAACCTGTCAAAGCATGACGGAAAGCTTGTCTACTGCCATGATGTCAACTATTCCACAGGCGCTACTCTCAAAGTTGACCAGCAGGGCGAAGGAAAACTGAAATGCACCCTTAACAGCTCCACATACAATGAAATGGTAATGATGAGAGCCGGCGATACTTCTCACCTTGTACAGGTTTACGAGGGCGAGGAAGAGGGCGATGTTACCGTTTCCTTTGACAGCAATATCCCGTGGGCACCCGCAGAGGCCAAAGATCCGGTGCTGACCGCCGATCTTCACGTTAACGCTGACCTCACTATCAGAGACAAGATATACGATGTTCCCGAATGGATTCCGCAGGACAGCGAATCGCTCATCGACTTCTACAACAAGCACGGCAAAATCTGGATACAGGACGGCCTCATCTGCACTATCCGCCCTGTCACCGATTATAAGTCGGAGCGTTACTCCTACAGCTTCGGGGGTTCGGCTGCCGATAAGATCAAACAGTACACTATCTTCAGCAAATCCATAAAGCCCTTTGAAGAATATTCAAGCATCCTTTACGATGTAAATGTTTACGATATCCCCGAGGGCACTGACCTGACAATCAACTATGATCTTACTTATGCCGAAAGGACTTCCTTAAACTCCTTCGTTTTCGAGAAGGATGCCACAGGTTATATCACTCAGAAGGACATTGACGCATGGCTTCCCGACTGCGTTGAGGAGTTCGATGCTTACTACAAAAAGAACGGCGCTTTCTCAATCCAGGACGGCTATATCATGTACTGCACCGAATGCCCTATCGGCACAGGCTACGATCTTAACGTAAAACAGAGCGGCACAGGCGGAGTTGCTGAATTCCACCAGGAGACTATCACACCTGTTGAAAACACTGTCCTCGACGGCGGCTCTAATTTCGTCATCAAGCTTTTCAAGCCCGAAAAGGAAGGCATTGTCCGTCTCGACCTTTACAAGGCAAGAATCGATACCGATGTTCTCCCCGAAAACGGCGTTGATACCGCATATTTCAGAATAGACAAGGATATGAAGATATGCGAAGCCGAACCTACAGACATGAAGACCACTGTCAAGGGCGACTGCAACGGCGACGGCATTATCGGTCTTTCCGACGCTGTAGCAATGCAGAAATGGCTCCACGGCAAGGGCGGCATCTCCGAAAACGGCATTGCCGATATCAACGGCGATGGTGTTGTTGACGTATTCGACCTTATCTCACTGAAAAAACAGATCATCAGCTCCATGTCAGAAGCTCCAAAGCCTGTTATGGTGAAGATATCTCAGAATTTCGCATGGTTCCCATATCAGGTCGTTGATGTATACGATCAGTACGGTACAGTATACGTACACTCCTACTCAAGCGACACGGAACATTCATGGGATGAAATTCAGGAAAAAACTGTAAATATGCGTAATGATAACTGGTACAAGGTAATTCGCAACATAATGGATACAGCAGTTGAGGATTCCGAAGATCAGGTAAAGCCACAGCCTGAATTCTGCGTAAAAAGAAGATTTACCAACGACCGTCTCATCAGTGATTTTGCCGCTTTTTCAAAGAATACCGAAAAATACAGCAAGACAAAGATGTTTACAGTGAACTATGCTTGTGATATGGGTTCAACTACTATTTATTCGATCGGTGAAACTGCCGATGGCAAGCCTGTATGCGCCGGACTTGCTACATTCGGTGATGCGGTTGGATATATCAACGATACGGAAGTTAAAGTATTCATTCAGAAGTTGGTGGATAATCATATGATTTCCGCTGCTATTTTCAATGTCGTGAATCAATAAAAAAGCAAAAGAAAGATAACATATATACAAACCTCCCCGAACCGTTCAGTTTACGATTCGGGGAGGTTTCTTTTCTGTGAAACAAAAAAGCCATAGCACTTCTGATTTTTCAGAAATACTATGGCTTATGTTATTATGCTGTTACGATACTGTTAGCCTTGTGGAGGTCAAGCTTTTCTACAGCCTGTTCTCTCATCTTGTACTTGAGTATCTTACCTGCCGCATTCATCGGGAATCCGTCAACGAAATCAACGTATCTCGGGCACTTGTGCTTAGCCATACGGTCAAGGCAGAACTGCTTTATCTCGTCCTCGGTGCAGGTCTCGCCTGGCTGGAGAATGATACAAGCCATTATCTCCTCGCCGTAATCCTCACTTGGAACACCGATGACCTGAACGTCCTTTACCTTCGGATATGTGTAGAGGAAGTCCTCGATCTCCTTGGGGTAGATATTCTCACCGCCACGGATTATCATATCCTTGATACGGCCTGTGATCTTGAAGTAGCCGTCCTCGGAACGTCTTCTTGCAAGGTCGCCTGTATGGAGCCATCCCTCGCTGTCAATGGCAGCTGCGGTAGCTTCGGGCATCTTGTAGTAGCCCTTCATGATGTTGTAGCCTCTTGCTACGAACTCGCCGTCTGTATCGTCAGGGAGCTCCTCGTTGGTCTCGGGATCAACTATCTTGCACTCAACGCCGAAGATAGGGCCGCCGACTGTGTTGACTCTCTGCTCGATGCTGTCGGTAGTCTTGCTCATTGTAGTTGCAGGTGAAGCCTCGGTCTGTCCGTAGGTGATACATATCTCGGACATATGCATCTTCTCGATAACTTCTTCCATTGTCTTGATCGGGCAAGGTGAACCTGCCATGATACCTGTTCTCATGTATGAGAAGTCGGTCTTGTCGAAGTCTTCATGTCCCA
>CADBAC010000087.1:0-7651 GCA_902792495.1 Ruminococcus flavefaciens
TCTTGCTGAGGAAGCAGGAACAGCAAAGGCTTCAAACGTAGTTCTCATGGGCGTTCTCGCTTCACGTATGGACTACCCCGAGGAACTCTGGCAGAAGGCCCTGGAACAGTGTGTACCTGCAAAGTTCCTTGAACTCAACAAGAAGGCATTTGAACTGGGAAAGAATGCTAAGTGATTAGTGGTTAGTGAATAGTTGGATAAACTAAGCACTAAGATCTGATAACTAATAACTTCAAAATCTTGACACCTGAGAACTGACAAATCGATCTGTCAACTGAGACCTGTCAGATAATACTTCAACATAAAAGTCTAATTAAAAGGAGTATGAATATCCAATGGAAAGATATTGGAACGAAGAAATCGAGTGCGCATCCCGTGAAGATATGAAAAAGCTTCAGGATGAGCGACTTGTGGCACAGGTAAAGCACGTTTACGAAAACGTGAAGTATTACCGTGACCTCATGGACGAAAAAGGCGTAAAGCCCGAGGACATCAAGAGTACAGAAGACCTTCACAAGCTTCCGTTTCTCTCAAAAGCCGATCTTCGTGAGGCTTATCCTTACGGTCTCCTCGCAAAGCCGCTCAGCGACTGCGTAAGAATTCACGCTACAAGCGGTACAACAGGCAAGCGTGTAGTTGCTTTCTACACTCAGAACGACGTTGATATGTGGGAAGACTGTGTTGCAAGAGCTATCACTGCCGCAGGCGGTACAGAAGATGACGTTGTACAGGTAGCTTACGGATACGGACTTTTCACAGGCGGTATGGGCATTCACGGCGGTTCTCACAAGAGAGGATGTCTTACCCTCCCTATGAGTTCGGGAAATACCGAAAGACAGATACAGTTCATGCGTGATCTGGGTGCTACTATTCTTTGCTGTACACCGTCATATGCCGCTTACATAGGCGAGACACTTCATGATATGGGACTTACTCCCGATGATATTCAGCTCAAGGCAGGTATCTTCGGTGCTGAGCCGTGGACTGAGGAAATGAGACGTTCTATCGAGAAGTCACTGGGCATCAAGGCATTCGACATCTATGGCCTTACAGAATCAAGCGGCCCCGGTGTTGCTTTTGAGTGTTCAGAGCAGACAGGAATGCACATCAACGAGGATAACTTCATCCCTGAGATAATCGATCCCGAAACAGGTGAAGTTCTTCCCGAGGGCGAAGTAGGCGAACTGGTATTCACAAGCATTACCAAGGAAGCTTTCCCGCTTCTCCGTTACCGCACCCGTGACCTCTGCGTACTTTCACGCAAGAAGTGTTCATGCGGACGTACACTCATCAAGATGGCAAAGCCTATGGGCAGAAGCGATGATATGATGATAATCCGTGGTGTAAACGTATTCCCGAGCCAGATCGAGACAGTTCTCATCGAACAGGGCTACTCACCGAACTATCTCATCGAAGTTGACCGTGTAAACAATACAGATACACTTGATATCAGCGTAGAGATGAATCCCGATCAGTTCTCTGATAAGGTCAAGGATATGCAGAAGCAGGAGAGAGATCTTGCTGAGGCTATCAAGGCCATGCTGGGAATCAATCCTAAGGTACATCTGGTATCACCTAAGTCCATCACAAGAAGTGAGGGCAAAGCAGTAAGAGTAATCGACAAGCGCAACCTCCACGACTAACCGCTGAGCGAGCGGAGCGCAGTCACGAATCGCTCGTAAACTCGCTTACTTCTTACAAAGCGATGAGTTTCAGGTCGCTCACCGGCTTGTTCTGTAGGGGCGCACAGTGTGCGCCCGTAAACAGACCGTATTATATCTAACATAGTAGAGGACACATCGTCCCTGCAAATAAATATTATTCACATAACAAGGAGGTCCTTTTATGAAAATCAAATTATTCTCAACAAGTTTTATGCCCGAGCAGGAAAAATACGAGAAATTCGCTACCTTTGAGAATGAGCTCAACCAGTTCATTCAGTCGGTCAAAGTCATCGACATCAAGTACAGCACTGCCATCGGTATGTGCCATGACGCTCAGACTCACGTTAACGAACATATGGAGGACTTCTCCGCTCTCGTTATGTATGAGGATCTTCCGGCAAAGAAAACTGCTTCCAAAAAAAGCTGATCGCCTGAAGATCATATAAAAACAGGACAGGAGGAATGTTATGTCAAACGTAAGGCAGATCTCGGTTTTTGTTGAAAACAAGCCGGGCAAGCTGGCAGAAGCTATGAAGCTTCTCAAAAGCAGCAAGATAAACATAAGAGCTCTGGCTCTCGCTGATACCAAGGATTTCGGTATCCTGCGCATTATTGTAAATGATACAGAAAAAACTGTAGATATCCTCAAGGATGCTTCCTATGCCGTTACTGTTACAGAGGTGGTCGCTATCTCCATCCCCGATTCAGCAGGACAGCTCAGCCGTGTACTTGATATCCTCGGCGAAAACGGCGTAAATCTCGAATACCTCTATGCTTTCATCGGAAAGTCCGACAGATCGGTTTCTTTTGTTCTCAGAGTCGATGATAACAACAGTGCTGCTGATGCTCTTACCGATGCAGGAATTATTCAGCTTACCGAAAATGATATAGCTGAAATGTAAGATATGCACAAATCAACCTATCGTTTTTAAATTTATTTTGAAAACGCTTGACAATTTTTTGGTAGTATCGTATAATAAAATAAGCGGCTAATGCGAGAAACCAACATTTATAGGAGTGATGAAAATGAGCATTTTGGACAAAATAGGGGACGTAAGCAAAGGTGCTTCCGACAAGGCAAAAAGTATCTCTGAGGCGAATAACCTGAAAAGAAAGATCCTTTACGAGGAAGAAAGAATTGTCGAGATCTTTACTGATATCGGCAAGAAGTACTACAAGAATCCAAATGAAGATCCTGCCGCTCTGAAGGTTCTTTGTGACGATATCGACACAAGACGCAGAAGGATCAAGAAGATGAGATTCGAGCTCAACGGTATCCGTGGCTACAAGATATGCCCTAAGTGCGATGCAGAGGTAAACGAGCGTTTCCAGTTCTGCGGACGCTGCGGTGCAAGACTGCCCGATGTTGAGGACGAGGACTTTATGTCACTTGAGCCTAACGATTACTATACCGAGAGCAGCAGTAATTTCTTCAACGCTGACTCAAATAAGAACTATTGATCGCCAACTAAGCGGAAATAGTACAATCAGGGCTGTTCCGATTTTACGGAACAGCCTGTTTATTTTTGAGGTGATGTATGAAAAAAGCTTTTATTGTTTCTGATATACTTATAGTCACACTTCTCGCCTGTTGTATGGTCTGTTTCTGCGATACACCGTGGGGAACGGCGGTCAAGGTACTGCTGACTGCGGGACTTTTCATAGCCTATATCTGCACTCTCTTCCGCAGGGGACAGCAAGCTCCTGCACCACGTCTCAGGCGTATTCAGAGAGGCGCAGACCTTATCCTGACAGGCGGATGGTCGGCAGTGATATCCCTCATTGCACTTATCCTGTGGATGATAAAGTCCGACGCAGCTGTCGGCTTCAAAATAGGCGGAGCTGTCATAGCTGTGGCTGTTATAGGATTCCTCATCTTCGTGGGTATCATTAAAGTAGTTTCAGGTGCAAAGCAGATAAAAATAAAGGACTACATCCTCATGATGATGTTCTGGTGGTTCCCGATAGTCAATATCTTCCTCATCAGAAGATTCTATCAGACCGCAAGACGTGAATACATCATCGAGGCTGACAAGATGGAACTTGACAATGCCCGTGCCGAAAACGAGATATGCAGGACGAAATATCCCGTGCTTCTGGTGCATGGCATCTTCTTTCGTGACTGGCAGCTGGTCAACTACTGGGGGCGCATCCCTGCCGCACTTATAAAGAACGGCGCTGAAATCTACTACGGCAAACAGCAGTCCTCTCTGGCTGTGGCTGACAGTGCCGCAGAGCTGAAAAATACCATCCTCAGCGTTATAGAGAAAACAGGTGCGGAAAAGGTGAATATCATAGCCCACTCAAAAGGCGGACTGGATTCACGCTACGCCATAAGCTGTCTGGGAATGGATAAGTATGTGGCTACTCTTACAACTATCAATACTCCCCATGAGGGATGCGATATGGTGGATTTCCTACTTGAGAAAGTCCCCGACGGACTGAAGAAGTTCATCGAGAAGAAGTACAATACCATCTTCCACAAGCTGGGAGATACCGCTCCCGATTTTATGGCAGGAGTAAACGACCTCAGCGCCATAAACCGTAAGGAACAGAACAAGTCAATGCCCGATTCGCCCGATGTTTCCTACAGAAGCGTTATGACGATCATGAACGGCGCAGGCTCAGCAGGTTTTCCTCTCAATCTGGGCTATATGCTCATAAAGAAGCTGAATGGTCCCAATGACGGCCTTGTCTGGGAAGAATCCGCAAAACACGGCGATTTCCGGCTTATAAAGCCAAAGCATAAGCGTGGTATCAGTCACGGTGATGTTATCGACCTTATGCGTGAAAATATCGACGGCTACGATGTCCGTGAATTCTTCGTGGATATTGTACGTGAACTGAAAGAGCAGGGATATTGATATCGGGGGTACAGAATTGGGAATTGAGAATTGGGAATTGAGAATTGAGAATGGAGAATGGGTTATGCATTTTCAGTTTTTGAGTTCAGGCTGAATTTGTGCCTGATAAGTCGGCAAAGATAATAGGCGGGTATGCATATCAGCGCCCATGCAAATGAAAAGGGCAGGCATATCTGTCCCATTATATTGAACGGCATATCCGAGTAATCCCACACATCCCAGCGCATAATAATATTGTCAAAGACGCCTACAGCAAACTCCATTGCGGTAATGATGAGCGCTCCGAGAAAACAGCTTTTCATCAGAGTCATACCCTCACGGCTGTTTATGGAGTAAAGCACCGCCATGGCAAGTCCGCCTGTAAGCGCCATTGTCCAGTGAGTGTAGCCCCGTGTGTCTATCTCAAAAAGGCAGTAGAAAAAATATCCCATGAAAAATGCGATAATGTGCTGTGAAAGCTTCATATGTCACCTCGGTTCTTTTCTGATATTATTCACTTTTACAAACAAGTTTATGCAAAATATAATTATGGCTGAGCGAAAGCAGACTTGCTTACCCGTACATAGTAAGCGAGTTTACGAGCGACAGCGTGGCTGCGCCGCCGCTCGCTCAGCGGCAAGGAGTTTTATATTTATGAGAAAAAGCTGTATACTTATGCATATTTCAAGTCTGCCATCAGAGTACGGCATAGGCAAAATGGGAAGATCCGCATACGATTTCGTGGATTTTCTCAGGAAAAGCGGCACTAAATGCTGGCAGATACTTCCTCTTTCGCCTACAAGCTACGGCGATTCACCCTATCAGTCCTTTTCGGTGAATGCAGGAAATCCCTACTTCATCGATTTCGACATCCTCGAATCCGAGGGACTTCTCGAACACCATGAATTTTCCTCATTCACATGGGAAAGCGATCCCGATAAGGTGGATTACAGCATCATCTATGAGAATTGCTTCAAGGTGCTGAGAATGGCATACGACCGCTTCAAGCCTACAAAAGTTGCAGAGTATAAGGCGTTCTGCGACGAGAATAAAAAATGGCTGGACGAGTATGCTCTTTTTATGGCGCTGAAAGATAAAAACGGCGGTAAGGCGTGGTATGAATGGGATGAGGAGATAGCCATGCATAAGGCTAAGGCAGTCAGCGAAGCTAAAAAGGAACTGAAAAAGGAGACAGGCTTCTACAAGTTCATGCAGTTCCAGTTTTACAAGCAGTGGGGTGAACTGAAAAAATATGCCAACGACAGCGGTATACAGATAATAGGCGATATACCGATATACTGCGCTCTGGACAGCGTTGAGGCATGGGCTTCACCGAGACTTTTCCAGTTCGACAAAAAGCATATGCCTACAGCTGTGGCAGGCTGCCCGCCCGATGATTTTTCACCTACGGGACAGCTTTGGGGAAATCAACTGGACATACCACAAAAAGACAGGCTATGAGTGGTGGATAGACCGTATCGCAAATGCGGCAAAGCTTTATGATATCGTCCGCATCGACCACTTCCGTGGATTTGAAAGTTACTACACCATTCCCTACGGCAACGCTGACGCTACCATAGGCGAGTGGAAGAAAGGCCCTGACTATGAGCTTTTCCGCATGGCTGAGGAGAAACTGGGCAAGCTGGATATCATAGCCGAGGACTTAGGATTCCTTACCCCTGAGGTGTATGCTATGCTTGAAAAGTGCGGCTACCCCGGAATGAAGGTGTTGCAGTTCGGATTCTCCGACGGCGAGAATGAGTATCTGCCCCATAACTTCACGACTACCAACTGCTTCGCATATACGGGCACTCACGATAACGAGACTCTCCGTGGCTGGGTGGAGACACTGGACAAGAAGTCGCTGAAATTCGCCATGAGGTATCTGAACGTGAAGAAAAAGAAAGATATCCCGATGGCGGTCATCCGTCAGACATGGGGAAGCATCGCTATGGTTGCGGCTGCACAGATACAGGATTTCCTCGACAGCGGCAGAGAGGGACGCATGAACACACCATCCACTCTCGGCAATAACTGGCAGTTCCGAACTAAGGAAAGCGACTTCACACCCGAACTTGCAAAGAAGATAAAGAAACTGAACAGGATGTATAACAGATGAAAAAACTAATTCTCACACTTATTGCATTACTCATGCTCAGAGGCTGTTCCGAAGAAAATGCCGCTGCACCTGAAACATCAAATAACGAAACATCAGAACAATCGGCAGTTACAGTCCATGTCGAAACAGGAACAGCGATCGTTAACACTGACACCGTGATCGAAACAACTACAGCTGAAACGACAACTTATACTGAGGCAGTTACCGAAACTGTCACTGAGCCGTCAGAGTTCTACGACGAATTTGAGGACGAACTGCATACCTCGGACATAGAGAAAGTATCGCCTGAGGAACGTGCGGCTCTCGACAAGCTGAATGCAAAGTACGGCAAGGATTTCAGATTCATATGCAGAGATGTTCAGTGGGAGTTTTATGGTGGGATTCCCGAAAAGAAACCCACGACCTATACCCTTGAGGATGATGAGGGCAGACGTTTTTGCGCTTATGGAACAGAGGACAGCGATGAGATAAGCGGCGATGAATATGTTTTCCCTTTATTTGAGGATGAGCTTTTAGAGAATGTGAAGAACTATATCCGCAGCTATACTCAGGCAGGCAAGCTGTGGCTGCCGACCATCAATCGGCGAACGATGCCGTTTGAAGCACCTGCTGAACCGACGTATGAAGAATTCTTTTCTTACTTCTGTAGTCAGGAAGGCAAGATCTCTGCATTTGTATTCCTTCCCGAAGGGACGGAACTGCCGACGGAACTGTCTGTCTTTGATAATATGAACTACCTGTATCTTGATGATTTTGGATGCCAGGTCGTTCTCTATGTATACTATCTGCCGCAGAAGGATTATGACCGCCTTGATGATGTGGTATACGGCAATGTAAATATCAACAGAGAGCATATGAGAGAAGCAAATCAATAATGACGAATTGAGAATGGTGAATTGAGAATTGAGAATGATTTGTTATTCCATCCTGTAAGAAGAACCCGTCATTTTCATTAATAAAGGAGAATTATTATAAATCCGTCCCCGACAGGGGACACCACAATTCTCCATTCTAAATTCTAAATT
>CADBAC010000087.1:7682-8964 GCA_902792495.1 Ruminococcus flavefaciens
ATATAAAGTCTGCCACACCTCAGCAGTTACACAATGCCCTCGGCGACACTATCATGGAGATGTACGCTGAACAGTGGGACAATGCCCGTCAGGAACACCTCTCAAAGCGCCGTGCCGCTTACCTCTCAATGGAGTTCCTCGTTGGCAGGGCAGTTTACAATAATCTGCTGGTGCTGGGCATTTACGATGAAGTAAACGACGTTTTCAAGAAGCTTGGTCTTGACCTTGCTGACCTTGAAGAAATTGAAGATGCCGCTCTCGGTAACGGCGGTCTGGGACGTCTTGCCGCTTGTTTCCTCGATTCGGCGGCAACTCTCGCACTTCCTCTTGACGGCTACGGCATTCGCTACAAGTACGGCCTTTTCAAGCAGTCCATCGTTGACGGCTTCCAGAAAGAGGACATCGACGACTGGTCAAAGTACGGCGACCCGTGGTCAAAGCGCTGTGATGAGGATACTGTCCTTATCGAATACAATGGACAGACTGTGAAAGCTGTGCCATACGATATGCCAATATTCGGCTGTAAGACTGAAAATGTGGGAACTCTCCGTCTGTGGCAGGCTGAACCTGTCAAGGAGTTCGACTTCGACACTTTCAACAAGCAGGACTATCTCGAAGCTTCAAAGGAGAAGATATACGCCGAGGATATCTCCCGTGTGCTGTACCCAAATGATGATACAGACGAGGGAAAGAAACTCCGTCTGAAACAGCAGTATTTCTTCAGCTGTGCTTCACTGACCGATATCATCCGCAAGCATAAGGCTCATTTCGGCACTCTTGACAACCTTGCAGAATATGTCACTGTACAGCTTAACGATACCCACCCCGTAATATCCATCCCCGAACTTATCCGTCAGTTGGTGGACAACGAGGGCTGGACTTTTGCAAAGGCTCTGGATACCGCAAAGAAGGTGTTCAACTACACCAACCACACCGTTATGCAGGAGGCTCTTGAAAAGTGGCGCACCGACCTTGTGGAGGACGTACTGCCGAGAATATACAGCATTATCATCCAGATAAACGAAGAACTGATAGCTGAGATGTATGCCGCTAACGTGCCGAAGGACAAGATAAACCGCATAAAGATAATCAAGGGCGACCTCATCCACATGGCGGATATGGCCTGCTATTCTTCAAGCCATATCAACGGAGTTGCCGAGATACACACTCAGATACTCAAAGATACCGTTCTTTCTGACTGGTTCAGCCTTGCTCCCGACAAATTCCGCAACGAGACAAACGGCATCACTCAGCGCAGATGGCTGGCTCTCTGCAACCGTGA
>CADBAC010000088.1 GCA_902792495.1 Ruminococcus flavefaciens
AGCGTAATCAACAGCTCTGCAATCAATGTAACACAGTTTATTATCAATAAGATAGCTGAGAAGGTTGCACAGTTCCTCGAACAGGAGCTTCTCAAGGGTTCGGGTTCAAGCGCAGCTCAGGGTGCTACAAAGACATCGAACGTCGTAACAACAGGAACAGCGCTGACTATTGATCTTGATGATCTTATCGCAGTGCAGGCAGCTGTAAAGCAGAAGTATCAGAAAAACAGCTGCTGGACAATGAACTCGACAACATGGACTACGATCAAGCAGCTCAAGGACGATAACGGCAGACCGCTCATTGAGCCTGATTCGTCTGCTGAATTCCCGTTCAGACTTCTCGGAAAGCCTGTAAATCTCTCTGATAACATGGACAGCATCGCTGCTAACAAGCTCGCGATTCTCTACGGAGATTATAGCGGTCTTTCTGTTAACTTCCGTGAGGATATCGGCATTGAGGTTCTCCGTGAGGCATATCACGCTCAGCACGCTATTGGAATCGATGCGTGGTTTGAGTTTGATTCCCAGGTTACAGACGAGCAGAAGCTCGCTGTGCTGAAGATCAAGGCATCATAAGCGGTTTAGCGGGCAGGGCTAACCTGTCCGCTTGATCGCAGAAAGGCGGCGTTAGTATGAAGATAAGCGAATTAACAGCTCAAATCATTAAGGATTTTACAGGTATCTCGGACGATGACAGCGACAATATTGTCGAAAACCTTCTGATGCCGGCAGCGAAAGCATATATCAAGGGATATACCGGTCTTACTGATGAAGGGCTTGACGAGCATGAAGACCTCGCAACAGCAATGTGTGTTCTCGTGAACGATATGTTCACGAACCGGGACTATACTATCAGCTCACACAGGCAGCTTTCGCCGACCGTGAAAACGATACTCAGTATGTATGCGGTTAATCATGTAGGGTGATAGTATGGCGTATACGAAGAAAATAGAGTTACAGTCCTTAACGGAAACACAGGACGCTATCGGCAACGATAAGGAGACCTGGACAACTCTTTTCAATCCGTGGACTGAAATAACCACGGCTAAGAGTCAGGAATACTACGCGGCCGCACAGGTGAACTCCGAACAGGACTATGTTTTCAAGATGCGTTATTCGCGTACAATAGCCGATAAGCTGACATCAGAAATGAGGATACTGTATAACGGGCGGCACTACGACATCAAGAGTATTGATGATGTCAACGAACAGCACCGGCAGATAGTTATGCGTGCCGTACTGAAAAATAAGGGTGTGAGATAATGAGCAGCAATCATAATCAGATCATCGCAACTCCTGAGGCATTAGTGACCGCGCTCGTTTCCGCCTGCGAAGAGTTCACAGAAGAGACGAAGCGGGAGCTTGAAGCCGGCCTGAAGAAGATCGGCGAGGAATCAGTCGCAGAAATAAAGAAGATCGCGCCGGTATACAAGGGAAAGAAACAAAATCGGCGAGTCACTCGGAAGGGAGAAAGCAAAAACAGAACCAAAGGAACTTATAAACGTAACTGGACTTATCGAGTCTATAAGGAGCGTGGTGCTATTCGAGTTACTGTTCATGTGAAGGGTGCAGACTATCGATTAACTCATCTACTTGAAAACGGGCACGCGTCCAAAGGTGGAGGCAGAGCGAAAGCAATACCACATATCAGCATTGTCAACGAACAGGCTGAAAAGAAGGTGGACAAGCTGCTGGAGGAAATAGCCAATGGAACTAACTGAAATTAAAGCAAAGCTCGATACACTCAAGATACCGGTTGCATATATGTGCTTCAAGGCACCTCAGGATCTGCCGTTCGTGGTCTATTATGAGGCTGGTACAGAAATCAAAGGCTCGGATCACTACAACCTATATCGAGATGTGACAATCAACATCGAGCTCTACACCGAAGAGAAGCAACCGTCACTTGAACGACAGATTGAAAGTCTCTTCCGAGATCGTGAGATCGAGAAAACAACGGATACATATATCAGCGAAGAGAAGATGTTCATGACAACATTTTCATTCGATACAACTCAATTCATAGAGGAGGAATAACAATGAGACAGGAAAAGAACAGAATTGCTATGGGTTCGGTCGATATCTTTATGACCGAGTTCACCGGCACAGCCGTATCGGATATTCCTGCCGATAGCGCAATCGAGACAGAAGCTAACTTCATCGGTAGAACTAAGGACGGCGGCGAGGTCACATATACTACGACCTACTACAACGCCAAGTCTGATGACGGTAAGGCCGCTCGTAACGAAATGACCGAGGATGCTGCATCAATCAGCTTCGGTCTTATCACTTGGAACGGTGACACAATCGTGAAGCTTGTTCCTACTGCCGAGGCAACTATCACAGGTACAAGAAGGCGCACGGTTATCGGCGGTGCTGCTAACATGGACAACAAGGTTTATCTTGTTCGTGCTGTACATAAGGATAAGGTCAAGGGTGATGTGCGCTATACCTTCATCGGTAAGAACGTGAACGGCTTCGCTGCCGCTTACAAGCCCGGCCAGGAGACAACGATCACTCCTAATATCGCGGCAGAGCCTTTTGATGATGGCAGACTTATCGTTCTTGACGAGGATGATGTAGTCGGCATTTCTATCAGCTCGCACAAGGCTACTGTTGCAGTCGGCTCAACGATCGACCTTACAGCGACAACAGCTCCGGCCGGTCAGACTGTGACATGGGCTTCCGACAATGCAGATGAAGCTACTGTAAGCAACGGTACCGTAACAGGCGTAGCAGCCGGTACAGTTGCTATCACAGCATCTATGACATCAGGCGGCGTGACCTATACTGACACCTGCGTAGTGACAGTCACAGGAGCTGGTGCCTAATGTATAAGGTTATAGTTTACTTCGAGGACTTGCAGGATAAGAACTATCCTTACAAGGTGGGTGACGCATATCCTCGCAAGGGACTCAAGCCGACAAGAGACCGTATAGAGGAACTCGCAACTGATAAGAATATCCGCGGCATTCCTCTTATCAAAGCTGAAAATAAATCAAAGAAATGATATCAGCGGGCGTTTGCCCGCCTTTCTTTGCAAAGGAGCACGTATGAGAAGATTCAAATTCACACTTGATAATGGAGTTACATTGAACATCATGCCGCCTACACTCCGTATGTACTACAAGGAACTCAGGACGGCTGAAAACGATGCACAGTTATTCGGAGCAGTAGCTCACATCTGTGACAGGAACGATGAAAACATCAAAACCACAGAAGAATATATAATAGACAACTTCACGACAGACGATTTAAAGCGCTTTATGCGTGATATGCCGAAGTGGGTTGAAAATGAAAGAGCATTGAACCCAAACTCGTAACGCCTTATTGTCCGGAGGAAAGCGATAATAAGGCTTATGAATATGAGAATGCTTCAAGCGATCTGAAAGTAGTTGCCGATTATACCGGTCTAAACTTCGGCGAAGTGTGGGCATTGGATATATTTGAGTATTGGAGCTACTTGCACGATGCGGTCATATGGAACTGTGAAAGGACCGAATCAGGAAGGGAATACCTTACAAGCGCCTATAATCATAGCCGGTCTGAACCGGATAGAGCGGTGCTGAGAAGTCAAATAAAATGAGGAGGTGAAGCATGGCCAACAAAATAAAGGGCTTGCAGATCAAAGTCGGAGCCGATTATCAGGGACTTGACACGGCGCTGAAGAACGTTGAAAGCAACAGTAAGAAAGCTGCCGGAGAGATAAAGGAAATAGACCGTGCTATCAAAATTGCCGGTGATTCTGCCGAGTTATGGTCTCAGAAGCAGAAAGTCCTCAACGATGCGCTTACCGGCAGTAAGGAAAAGCTCAAGCTCCTTGAAGATGCACAGGAGCAGGTAAGCAAAGCATTTGAAGATCACAAGATAGATGAAGAGCAGTATCGCTCATTCAAGCGCGAAGTCGAATATGCTCGTTCTGCCGTTGAA
The DNA here is from genome assembly GCA_902792495.1 of Ruminococcus flavefaciens. GTDB lineage: Bacteria > Bacillota > Clostridia > Oscillospirales > Ruminococcaceae > Ruminococcus > Ruminococcus flavefaciens_Z. Next base: position 3,931 of record CADBAC010000088.1, read on the forward strand.
AAGTACGAAAACGACCTTAAAACAGCAAACGCCAAGGTCGAGGAATTCGGGAAAGAGTCGAGTGATTCTGCTGTTGAGGTCAAAGATCTCGGAGACAAGACCGAAGAAGCAGGAGAACAGGCTGACGGAGCTGCCAAGGGTGGATTCACAGTATTAAAGGGCGCTCTTGCTGATCTCGTAGCCGACGGTGTTCGGTATGCAGCCGGTGAGATCAAAGACTTTACAGCCGACATCATTAAGACAGGAGCCGAATTTGAGGGGAGTATGTCACAGGTCGGAGCAGTATCCGGAGCGACCGGTGACGAACTCGAAAAGCTGACAAAAAAAGCCGAGGAAATGGGCTCAACAACAAAGTTCACGGCAACAGAAGCAGCAGAGGCATTCAACTATATGGCAATGGCAGGCTGGAAAACAGAAGATATGCTCAGCGGTATAGACGGTATCCTCGACCGTGCAGCAGCCTCAGGAACTGACCTCGCAACGACATCGGACATCGTAACGGATGCTCTCACAGCTATGGGGTATTCTTCCGCTGATGCCGGAAAACTCGCGGACGTAATGGCGGCAGCGAGCAGCAACGCCAATACCAACGTTCAGATGATGGGCGAGACATTCAAATATGTTGCACCTATCGCAGGTGCTCTCGGCTTCGATATGAAAGATACAGCTGTTGCTATCAGTTTGATGGCTAATAGCGGCATCAAGGGGAGCCAGGCAGGAACGGCGCTCAGATCGTCACTGTCGCGCCTTTCAAAGCCGACTAAGGAAATGACTGCTGCAATGGAGCAGTATGGTCTAAGTGTTGTCGAAACTACGAAAGCAGTTGACAGCAAAAAGCTAAAAAAGGCACAGGACGATGTTAGAGCTAAGACAATATCTCTCCAGGAAGCTCAGGAGAATTATAACAAGACAGTTTCCAAAGAGGGAGAATCATCAGAAAAGGCTCAGATTGCCGCTGCTAAGCTCGAAGAAGCAAGGCGAAAGCTGAGTGATGCAACAGAAAACCTGCACAAAGAAGAAGCAGGAACAGCCGAAACTAAGAAAACTATCAGTACACTCCTGACAGATGAAACCGGGAAAACGAGGTCTCTGAACGAGGTAATGCAGCTCCTGAGGGAGAAGCTCGGAAACCTCGACGAAGCCCAGCAGACACAGGCGGCGTCTGCAATATTTGGGCAGGAAGCTATGAGCGGTATGCTCGCAATTATCAATTCATCGGACGAGGACTTCAACAAGCTCACTAAGGCGATGGAAGAGTCAGACGGTGCGGCAAAGAATATGTCCCGCACTATGCTCGACAATCTCCAGGGCGATATGATACTCCTCGACAGCGCAGTTGACGGCTTGAAAATATCTCTTGCGAAAGAACTTAACCCGGAGATAAGAAAAGGCGTACAGTACCTGACAGAACATATGCCAAGCATCGAAAGAGGCTTAAGCAAGGTGTTCGGCACAGCAATAGACGGCTTGAAGTTAGTAGGCAAGTACGGTCCGGACGTTATCGACGTAGTGAAGACAATGAAACCGCTAATACTCGGAACGCTGTCAGCGATAGCGACATATAAGGTCTACAAGAAGATAGACGATATTACCAAAGGTATCAAGGCGATGAATTTAGCTATGTCTTCTACACCGTATGTAGCTGTCGGAACAGCGCTCGTTGTTCTTACCGCATATATGGCAGAATATATCAACTCAGCAAAAGACGTCAAGTCATACACAGAGGAAGCAGCAGAAAAGTTTTCCGCTGAAAGAGAAGCTATCAAGAGCGTGCGCGAAAGTCTCGGAGATCTGAACGAGCGATACTATGAGTCGGCAGAAGCGACAAACAATGAAATGAAGCGCACAGAGGACCTGTGGAAGGAACTCGACAATCTTACCGACTCAACAGGAAAAGTCAAAGAAGCTGACAAGAACCGTGCAGAGTATATTCTCGGTGAGCTGAATACAGCTCTCGGCACAGAGTATACAATGACCGGAAATCAGAT
>CADBAC010000089.1:0-4189 GCA_902792495.1 Ruminococcus flavefaciens
AACCACATGTAAACATTGGTACCATCGGTCACGTTGACCACGGTAAGACAACTCTTACCGCTGCTATCACAAAGACTCTTGCTCTGGAGGGTCTTGCTGAGAAGAAGGACTATGCTAATATCGACTCTGCTCCTGAGGAGAGAGAAAGAGGTATCACAATCAACACCGCTCACGTTGAGTACGAGACAAAGAATCGTCACTACGCTCACGTTGACTGCCCAGGCCACGCTGACTATGTAAAGAACATGATCACTGGTGCTGCACAGATGGACGGTGCTATCCTCGTTGTTGCATCTTCCGATGGTCCTATGGCTCAGACAAGAGAGCACCTTCTGCTCGCTCGTCAGGTTGGCGTTCCTGCAATCGTTGTATTCATGAACAAGGCTGACCAGGTTGACGATGAAGAGCTCCTCGACCTCGTTGAGATGGACATCAGAGAGCTGCTTGACAAGTACGATTTCCCTGGCGATGAGACTCCTATCATCAGAGGTTCTGCACTTGCTGCTCTTGAAGCTCCGGACGATCTTAACGATCCTGCTTACAAGCCTATCCTTGACCTTATGGACGCTGTTGACAGCTTTATCCCAACACCTGACAGAAAGGCAGACCTGCCGTTCCTGATGCCTGTTGAGGACGTATTCACCATCACAGGCCGTGGTACAGTTGCTACCGGTAGAGTTGAAAGAGGTCAGCTCAAGACTGGTGAGGAAGTTGAGATCATCGGTCTTACAGAGGAAAGAGCTAAGACTGTTGTTACAGGTATCGAGATGTTCAGAAAGATCCTCGACTACGCTGAGGCAGGCGACAACATCGGCGCACTTCTCCGTGGTATCCAGAGAACTGACATCCAGAGAGGACAGGTTCTTTGCAAGCCCGGCACAATTCATCCTTACACCAAGTTCAGCGGACAGGTTTACGTTCTGAAGAAGGAAGAGGGCGGCCGTCATACTCCTTTCTTCAACAACTACAGACCTCAGTTCTATTTCAGAACAACAGACGTTACCGGTGTTGTAACTCTTCCTGCTGACAAGGAAATGTGTATGCCTGGCGATAACGTTGCTATGGACGTTGAGCTCATCACTCCTATCGCTATCGAAGAGGGACTCCGTTTCGCTATCCGTGAGGGTGGTAGAACAGTTGGTTCAGGCGTTGTTACAAAGATCAACGAATAATCTTTGATACTTTATTTATCAACGACTTTAGGCGGTCGTGTTACAAAGATCAACGAATAATCTTTGATATAAATTTTGTCCAAACGATTAAAGGGCGGTCATGCTTCGGCGTGACCGCTTTTTGTATGCATATGAAAAAGACCTGTATTCCGCTGTGGAGTACAGGTCTTTATGCTGTTTTTATAACCATGCAGGTGATGTTGTCACGTCCGCCGTTTTCAAGGGCTATTTCAACGAGACGCTGTGCACAGCCTTCGCTTTCATCTGCCATTACTTCGGCTATCTCTTCATCGGTGCACATATCAAAAAGTCCGTCCGAACAGAGGAGAAGTGCTCCACCGGATATGTCGAATGGCTCGTATGCCTGAGCTTTTATGCCGATCCATCTGTCGTCCACACCGAGGAAAGATGTCAGACGGTGGGAATCGGAGCTGTTTTTAGCTTCTTCTTCTGTGAAGATGTTGGCTTTTACTTTCATATTGGCAACAGTGTGGTCATAGGTGATCTGCTTTACCTTGCCGTCAGAGTAGTAATAAGCACGGCTGTCACCCAGATTGAAAACATAAACTGTGGTGTTATGCAGGACAGCAAGCACGAGTGTGCTTCCGCTGAGGTTGGCTCTCTTTGCGTAGACCATGCTTGTGATACGGTTATTGGCTTCGGTTGCAAGGTCGTTCACCGCATCATGAAGCTTGCTTGGCGGTGCTTCACGGAGTTCTGCGGAATGATGAGCAATGGTATCCGAGGCGATAGCTGCGGCTTCGTCACCGAACTGCTCTCCGCCCATACCGTCGCAGACAGCGAAAACATAGCTGTCGGAGGTGAAAAGTGTGCGGTCGCCTGACATATTTTCCTTTGCCCTTGAGCCGAGACCGTCAATGTAAAGGTCGTCCTCATTGCGGGCTCTTACCTTGCCTTTGTTAGAGGCGTAGCTTATGTAAATTTTCTGCGGCTTAGCGGTTCGCTTTTTGAAATTATCGAAAATATCCGATATGGACATAACTCTGCCTCCTTTCATTTTTTCTTTATAACATTATATCATAAAAGCGAAGCGTTATGATATAATTGTCCGATTGCAGGAAGCAGATCAGTGATCTGCGTATCTGCAAGGGCTTTGAAATAATTTATAATGAATGCTTTTGCATTCATTATATCATATTTTAATAAACAAATCAAGAGACAAATTATTCTTGCATTCAGCGCTGAAATGAGCTATAATTAATAAGTAAGTCTGTGAGGTGATAAAATGTCAAGGGTTCATGTGTCGGTGGTCATCCCCGCTCATAACGAGGAGAAATACGTTGCAAGGTGCATCAGGTCCATAAAGAAAGCGGCTGACGTTTTCGGCGGCAATGTGGAGATAATAGTGGTGTGCAACAGGTGTACAGACAAAACGGCGGAAATTGCCGAAAGCCTGGGAGCGAGAGTTATCTTCAACGAGGACAGGTGCATCGCCAAGGTGCGCAATACAGGCATTTTTGCGGCTAAGGGACAAATGGTCATGACTATCGACTGCGATAACCGCATGACGAAAGGCACTATCCGTGAGGCATGGCGGCTTCTCAGAAGCGGCAGATATATTGGCGGCGGAGCGCCTATCCGCTTTGAAAGGTACTCCCTTGCGCTGTGGCTGAATGATATTATGTGCCGTGCCGCTTTTTGCGTTACAGGTCTGTACTGCGGTATTTTCTGGGCTGAGAAGAAAACTTTCGAGGCTATAGGCGGATTCGTGGACAAGCGTGCATTCGAGGATGCCGAAACTGCGAAGAAGCTGAAAAAATTCGGAAAGGCGCAGGGAAAGAAGTACACCGTACTGCGTAAGAATCATCTTATCAATTCCACAAGGAAGTATGACGAGATGGGCGACTGGATGTATTTCAAGCTTATGGTGCAGAATGCAGGGACAATGCTGAAAGCCGCAGCGGGCGACAGCAGCGATTATGACAAACTGATAGACAGGCTTTTTTATGATTATAATAATTGATAGAATTTGACGAAAGAAAGGGTATTTCAATGAATAAAAAAGAAACAGCAGAGATCAAAAAGAATTTTTCGGATAAGAGCGGATTTTTCATCATGGAGCGTGTGCTCACTGCTTTCATTGACGCTGAGAAAAGCGTCCGCTACCATAACGTCAACTCATGTCTGACTATGCCCGTAGAGGAGCATGATGTGTATGATGAGACACTGAAAAAGGTGCTCAACACAAATGTGGGCAAGTCATTCAATGAGTATGAATTCCCGAATGAAGCCTACGACGAGGGGCAGCCTCAGTACATACTCTACAATCTGCTCAAATCTGAACTGAAGGACGAGATAGCGTGTGAGGAATTCCTCAACCATATCGCTAACAATATCGCTTATGAAGGACCGTTTGCTGTGCTGACTGCTTACTGCGTGTACACTATCCGCAAAAAGGACAAGAACGACGAATTTGCCGAAGAAGGCGAGGACGAGATATACCGCTATCTGCTGACAGCTATATGCCCCGTAAATACAAGCAGTGACGGCTTTGTTTTCGATTCATTCAACAACGAGATAACCAAGAAGATCAACACAGAACTTATAATAAGCAAAGCGCCGTCTGACGGTTTCCTCTATCCTGTTTTCAGCAACAGAAGCTCGGATATCAACCATGTTATGGTGTACACCAAAAACGTGAAAAACCCCAATATCTCGGTAGTTGAGAATATTCTCGGCTGTACTTTCGTTATGTCGGCCGACAATGAGAAGTCCAGCTTCCAGAGCATCCTGAAAAATGTTGTAGGCGATGACCTTGATTATATGGTGATAAAGAGCGTAAACGAGAAGATCAAGGAAGTCGTTGACGAGAACAAGGACGAGACTGACAAGGTGGTTATCGATAACACAACTATCAAGGACATTCTCAGTGATATCGGCGTTCCTGAGGAGAGAGTTCAGATGGTTGAGCCCGTATATGAGAAAATATGTGGAAGCGCACCTCTGACAGCTGCAAATCTTGTGGAGACCAAGACAGTTCTCACATCCCCCGGAAT
>CADBAC010000089.1:4269-10050 GCA_902792495.1 Ruminococcus flavefaciens
CCGCTGACAAGGTGAGAACCAGCGTTGTGGACGGCAGACGCTGTCTCCTTATCGACATTGACGATCCAACCATCGAGATAAACGGTCTCCCTGTTACGCTGAACTGAAAGAAGGCGCAATCTATTGGATAACAAAAAAAGCTCCGACTATAAACTCGGAATACTTTTTATAATAATATCGGCATTCTGCTTTGCGCTGATGAACCTTTTCATCCGACTTTCGGGAGATGTCCCCACGCTTCAGAAGTGCTTCTTCCGTAATTTCTTTGCACTTCTCGTTGCGGCAGGAAGTCTCATCAGGACGAAAACAAAGTTCAGGGTAGGCAAGGGCAATGTGAAGTATCTGCTGATACGTTCCATCGCAGGCGGAATAGGAATGATATGCAATTTCTATGCAGTCGATCATCTTGCCATTTCCGATGCGTCCATACTCAACAAGCTTTCGCCGTTCTTTGCGATAGTGTTCTCCTATTTCGTGCTGAAAGAGACCGCTGACGGAGTTGAGTGGCTGTCAGTAGTAATTGCTTTCGTAGGCGCTATGTTCGTCGTAAAGCCCTCATTCGGCCTGGAGGTCATACCTGCGGCGGCAGGTGTCATCGGAGGGCTGGGCGCAGGTCTGGCATACACATTCGTCCGCAAGCTTGGCATGAGAGGGGAGAACAGCATGATAATCGTGGCTTTCTTCTCAGGCTTCACATCGCTGATGTTCCTGCCGTACCTGATACTCAACTATAAACCCATGACACCTAAGCAGTGGATGTTCCTGATACTTACGGGAATCGCAGCGGCAGGCGGACAGATATTCATTACCAAGGCCTATGCGAAAGCACCTGCAAAGGAGATCTCCGTCTACGACTTTTCAATAGTGCTGTTTGCCGCATTCTTCGGCTTCCTGTTCCTCGGACAGATACCTGATATCTACAGCGTTATCGGCTACGTCATAATCGTCGGCATCGCCGTTTTCAAGTGGCGCTATATGCTTTCAAAGCAGAAAAAGGGTGTATCGTGACCGCTGTACTCTTATAGCGGCTTTATGTGCATTTATCGGGGAAAACCTTTCTGAGGAAAGGTTCTTCCCCGAACCCCTTTCCAAAGACTTTTAATAGAATTTTGCCCCATGATAGGGTACACATTAAAGAATTGAAAAGTTCTTTATTTCTGGTGTGTACCCTATCATGGGGCAAAATTAATAGCCTTTGCAAGAGCATGAGAAAAGCCTTCTTCAAAAAGTTTCCCTCAATAAATTCGTGTAAAAACTTCTGTAAGAGTACCGCCGTTAACGATTCGGGGCTTCGAGTTATTCACTGCGGACCATCAGTGCAACTGCGTGGGCGGACATTCCCAGCTTTTCGCCTGTGAAGCCAAGGTGCTCCTCAGTTGTGGCTTTGACGCTTATCTGTGAAACGTCACAGCCGCAGACCTTTGCGATATTCTCACGCATGGTGATTATATGTGGGGCAAGCTTCGGTGCCTGTGCGATGACTGTAGCGTCAATGTTGCCTATCTTGTAGCCATTCTCAGCGCAGACACGCACGACCTCAGCCATCAGCTTCATGCTGTCAGCACCCTCGAATTCGTCGGCTGTATCGGGGAAAAGGTGCCCTATATCGCCAAGCGCAAGTGCGCCAAGCATAGCGTCCATGATCGCATGAGCGAGGACATCCGCATCTGAATGACCGAGAAGTCCCACTGTATGGGGAATATCAACTCCGCCGAGGATCAGCTTTCTGCCCTCGACCAGCTTGTGTACATCGTATCCGTGACCTATTCTGAACATAATTTTCTCCTTATATATAAAATTCTCAAAGCAGAGATCACTGCTTCAGCAGAATCTCCGCAATAGCAATATCTTCGGGTGTTGTTATCTTGATGTTGGTATAATCTCCCATAGTCATTGCCACCTTGCCGCCGATAGCCTCCACCAGCTGACAGTCATCGGTGAAATCCAGACCATGTTCAAGAGCAAAATCAATGCCCTCGAAGTAGAGACTGCGCTTGAATATCTGCGGAGTCTGTGTGATATACAGCTTGTTTCTCGGCGGAGTATCGGTGATAAGTCCGTCGTCCACCGTCTTGATGGTATCCTTTACGGGCACTCCGAGAGTTGCGCCTCCGAAAACTTTAGCGTCCTTTATTACCTTTTCGATATGCTCAGGCTTTACAAGAGGCCTTGCGCCGTCATGGACAGCTATAAGCTCCGTTTCCTTTGATATCTGCTTGATGCCGTTGATAACGCTTTCCTGACGGGTAGCACCGCCTGTAACGCAGGTTTTCAGCTTTGTGATGCCTGCCTTTTCGGCTTCTTCCTTTATTGCAGGCATATCAGCTTCACGGCATACTATGATTATCTCTGCAACGCTCTCGCATTTCTCGAAAGCCTGCATGGTGACACCTATGACCTTTCTGTCGCCCAGCGGAAGCAGTATCTTATTGACACCGCCCATACGTGTTGAATTTCCTGCACAAACAATTACAACTGATGTATTCATGTTTATTCCTTTCTTGGATGATATTGTTTTTATTTATTTGTCAGAAATCGGAAAAATCTGTAGGGAACGCCGCCCTCGGCGTTCCACGGTATAATCGCAATGGGGGGCGGGCTCCCCTACTCACTGATAAAAGCCACAGGCTTTGAGGAAATGCGTATCTTCGGCAGCTTTTCCAGCGTGTAGTAATAATTGTACACGCCGTCCTCTGCGGAGATATCGTTCTCGCCGCTTGCAGGGGGAGCAAATATCCTCAGCGGCACATCGCCTGCACCGTTCAGCTTCTTATTGTAGAAAGCAGGCATAAGGTCCACGAACTTTGTCTCAGGGGATTTGTAGAACCATCTGCCGTTTATCTCCAGCATAAGGTTGCTGTCGTCCTCGAAATAAAGCTCACAGAAGCACGGCTCGCCGTCGAAATGCATATTCACAGCTATACCTTCGGCGTCCTCGGAACTTCCCCATCTCAGCGTCACAGGAAGCTCTGTGCCGCCTGTTTCTTTTATCCCGGGCATGAACCAAGGGGCGTTTATGATATCCCTGAAAACGTCCATTACCGGCTGTTCTATGCCTACATTCTCATTGTTCGGGTCCTGTATCTCCAGTCCCAGCCTGCCTCTGTCACGGAACTGATAGAAGCTGAAACCGTCCAGCCAATCAGCTTTTTCGTCCCTGATAAGCTCCATGAACCGCTTCATCATCTCAGCCTGCCCGTAAGCGCCTGTAACGTCGCCGTCAACGTTTATCTCCGACAGCACCATAGGTTTTGACTGACCGTCACAGAGATATCTGAAACGCTCATAGCTTGCCTTGAACAGGTCAAAGCTTTCCTTTACGGGATAGATACTGTAAGTGTATGTATTCTCATCGCAAACATCCATAGGCCAGCCCCAGTGCAGAGCGATGTACTTGTCCACCGACCAGATATCGGTCTCACGGATTGCCTGAGTGAACTCCTTCTCCATGTGGACTTCGTTCTTTTCAAGGTCATCCACACCGCCTGCACAGAGTATAGTCTGCACATTCGGGGCTTTCTCCTTGATGATACGGCTTGCACGGCAGTAGAAATCCGCTATTTCCTGATAGGATGCACGTTTCGTGAATGCGAACCAGTTGCCCGTACATTCGTGGTTTATACGCAGAAACAGCCTGCCGAAGCTTTTCAGGTCGCCGCCTATGGCCGCAAGCTGTTCATCCGAAACACGAGGGTCGATAGTCAAAGTCAGAGTAACGTCCTGACCATGACGGCGGATATCCCTCATCTGCTGAAAAACAGCGCTGTTTCGGTCACCGCCTATGCCGCCTGTGTAAGGAAAATAGTCGTCGTAGGGATAATCCCATACCGAGTTTCTTCCTTCTCTTCCCATAAGTTCCGAGATACGTGCAGGCCACTCCTTGTCCAGCGGATAGTAGCAGTACATCAGGCTGATACTGCGCATAGGTCTGCCCAGCCTGCTGAGGATGTAGTCCTGTGAGACATACTCTCCTCTTTCGCTTCCGTCACCGAGATCAACGGAACAATTCGCTTTTCCAAGACGGATCAGTTTAATATTCTCCATAATTTTAACACCCCTGAAAACAATATTTTTCCAGTATATACCTATTATAATATAGTTGCATGAGGTATGTCAAGGAGAACGGAAGTATAATTTTCAGATCATGAACCGCCTGTATTATTACCTAAAAATCACCATATGACCCATTTCCCGACAATTGCCCATAAATAATGTACAATTAATAGTGCAGATTTTTGTGTAAAACCGCCTATCTTTTCGTTGAGATATGGACAAGTTACCGAAAATACGTTATAATATAATGTATATTTGAATCACTACGGCTTCCGTATGCCGTAAATGCGGATAACCGCACATGATGTGCGGCTACGGAGCTATTTCTAACATGAGAGTTATTACAGGTATTGCAAGAGGAAGACGTCTGGTCGCTCCTGAGGGAATGGACGTAAGACCGACCACCGATAAAGTCAAGGAGGCTATTTTCTCCGCTATCCAGTTCCAGATAGATGGGGCCGATGTTCTCGACCTTTTCGCAGGAAGCGGACAAATGGGCATTGAAGCTATAAGCCGTGGAGCTAAACACGCCGTTTTCGTGGACAGTTCAAACAGAGCCCTGAGATGCGTTCACGAGAATCTGAGAAATACAGGCTTTGAACGCTACAGCGAAGTCATAAGCCGTGACAGCTACGACTATATCAAGCTTACTTCCCAGACCTTCGATATAATCATCCTCGATCCGCCTTACCGTCACAGCCATATCGCAAACATCCTACCCTTTGCCGCTAAAAAGCTGAAAGACGGCGGATGCATCATCTGCGAATATGAAGCAGAAGCCGAGGAGCCCACTGCTCCCGACGGTCTCGAGATCCGCAAGACTTACCACTACGGAAAAATAAATGTTACTATCTTCGTAAAGCCTGACCCTGAGGAGGTGGCAGAAGAATGAGAAGGATAGCAGTCTGCCCGGGAAGCTTTGACCCCGTCACTCTCGGACATCTCGATATAATCACAAGAGCCTCAAAACTCTTCGATAAGGTCATAGTCCTTATCTCACGAAATGCAGGCAAGGCTCAGCCAAGCTTCACTGCAACTGAGCGTATGCTGATGATACAGCAGGTCACAAAAGACCTTGACAACGTTGTTATCGACATCCTTGACGGTCTCCTTGCTGATTACGTGGAAAGCGTAGGAGCTATCGCAATAGTAAAAGGACTCCGTGCCGTAAGCGACTTTGAATACGAATTCCAGATGGCGCTGGCCAATAAGAAGCTGTATTCAGGCGCAGAGACCGTATTTCTTACAACTGCCGCTGAGAATATGTACCTCAGCTCCAGCGTAGTCAAGCAAATAGCATATTTCGGAGGGGACATAAGTCATTTCGTTCCCGAATCCATTCTTGAGGATATCAAACAAAGACTTATTAAGGAGAGGTAAATTAAAATGAGTATTGACGAAATTCTGGAAGAAATGGACGAACTTCTCGATAAAGCCCAGTCCGTCCCTTTTGTTAACCATAAAAAAGTTATCGACGGCGAGCGTATGAGAGAACTCATCAACGATGTCCGTCTCAATATGCCACAGGAGCTGAAAGAGGCTAAGAAGATAGAATTCGACTGTCAGCGTATCCTCAACGAAGCCAAGCTCAACGGTGAATCCATCATCCGTCAGGCTGAAGAAAGAGCCGCTCAGATAGTTTCCCGTGAGGCTATCGTTACCGAGGCAAGGAAGAAGGCTCTGGATATGCTTACAAAGGCTCAGACAGCTTCCAAGAACCTCCAGCAG
>CADBAC010000090.1 GCA_902792495.1 Ruminococcus flavefaciens
TATATTCTCTTATCACCGGATTTTCGGCATTATCTCCCTCAGACCCGGTTTTTTTGCTGTCCGTAAAAAAACCCTTGCCGAAGGGAATGGTGCCTGCATTCAGATCAACCGGACTGGTATAATCGCTGTACATAACATATTCCCATTTAAGCTCCGTCTGACCTGCATCATTCTTGTCTCCGACAGTCGTATTATACGGTACTCTGTCCGAGCGTGTAAATGCAAGATGAGTGATATAATCGGAGAAAACATCCTGTACCGGCAATGTTTCCGGATGGGTCTTTGAGTAGTAGGGGCAGGATGTGTACAAATACAGCTTATAGCCCTGTCCTCCGGTCAGGTCACGGTCGCCGCAGGGCATATAATATGCACCCTTGCTTACAAACCCTTCGGGATGCAGAGGCTCATTCTTTGTTATCAGAATGTCATATATTGCCTCCTGCTGCTGGCTTGTTATCTCAGTCTGTTTTGCGGTATCGGTTTTCTTTTTGTTTATGGTGTCCCAATCATACCGTGCGCTGCGGTAGCCTATATATACGCTCTGTCCCACAACATCCACATTCATATCCATATCAATGAATTCCACACAGCTTTGGGAAAGAAGATCGCACAGCGCAGCCCGTTTATTTGAACCAACGCCCACATATATCCTGTCAAAGAAATCCCGTTCCGTCTGCTCATAGGTCAGATGGATAAATGAGGTCTGCTCAGGCTCACCGTAAAGCACCCCTTTGTCATCGTCATACATCAGATTGGTAGATGCCTTTTCGATAAGCGGTATATCGTCCACGGTTACCTCCGTAATGGGAAGTCCGGGCTTTACGCCCTTGTTAGTAGTGTAGTAAAGATAGTGCTTTGCTCCGTTCATGATTATCGGGCTTCCCGTTCCTGCACAGATATACTTCACGCTGTCAACTGTGATTTCATTCGGAGCGGTATTATCATCCAGCTTGTAAAGTATTACTCCTCTTATCGCATTGGCAGCCTTATCCGTCCTTGTTACTCCTATATATGCGGCAGCAACATTTTCGGGAGGCTCCTGAGAAGCACAGCCCTTCAGCTGCTCATGTACCAGCTGTTTATTATACCAGGCTTCGCTGTATCTTGCACAGAGATTCTTGACAACCACCTCATTCACACAGCCGCTCGCTGCCGCAAGCATAGCCTGATTATCTACGATATAATCGACAGCCTTTGCCTGATCTCCAGTAAGCTTTGAAAGCTCTCTTGTAAAGCTGCCGACCGTCAGAGCTGAGATATACGGCAGCTTTGATGCTTTTGCACCTCGGATATACATATATACAGGTTGTCCCGCAGGCAGCTTTGCGACCTCTTTGGTCGTCCAGAATATCGTATAATCGCCATAAGCGAGGTTATATGGCTTTTTCGTATCCGGATCCTTTATCTCATATACCGAATGGAAGGTGCCTGTTGCTGCGCTGCCATCTACTGCCTTTTCTCCCGACAGGTCGCAGTCCTGCTGTCCGTTGTTTTCCACAGCCGTTACTGCCTTTCTCGTCAGAACGATGTCGGATATTTTCAGCGGAGTTTTTCCGCTTACATATCCGCTGACATACATTCCTATGGGAAGTGGTGAGGTTTTCTGATAGCCGAAGCTGATATTCTCCGGCAGCGTCGTGGTATAGTTGTTTTCCATAAGCCACCACGGATGGTCAAGGGATGATGGATAAAGCAGCTTTCTGTCATAGAAGGTGTTGCCGGTTGAGATAACACGGGAGGGTCCGCAATGGAACATATACTGTCCTATCTCATTGCAGGCAACATAACTGACAGATCCGTCGGCAGCTGTCGGCTTTTGCAGGGTGTAGGACAGATCCTCAGAATATGTATTCCCCTGAAACAGAACAATATCCGTAAGTGCCCGTTTGGGATTGTATGTATAGGTAAAGCAAAGGTAAAGCTCGAAATTATAGTTTATTCCTTCCGAGGTGTCATTGTAGCTTATTGTCTGTGCCAGATTAAGATCGCTGACTATGGTATTCGGGATAGACTTTATCTTATTTTTAAGATCGGAAATATGGGACGCCCAGTAATCGTGACCACCTATGAAGAAAACTCCCGAAAGATATTTTTCTCCGCTTGTATATTGTGTTTCAGGCTCAAAGTACAGATAAAGGCATCTGCAGTTGTCCCAGTAGACAGGATCATTAGTCTGTTTCAGACCGCTGTAATGATACATGGATATTTCCCTTGAAAAATCAAAGGGATCTGTCGGAGAACGTCTGTCGTCCTCACCTACATAGAAATAGGTATCTGCCTTAATATTGAACGGATCCTGCAACGAGGTATTGAAATTATACGGAAGTCCGCCGCAGAACAGGGTGACAGGCTCCCAGCCTGCCTTTGCATCCGAATATTTCGATACGAAATGCAGACCGTCTGAAAGTATAGGCTCGCCTGCATCCTTGTCCGTTGTGTAAAACAGAGCATCAGCACGGGGCTTTGTCTTTTCTTCACCGACAGCGACATAGGCACCGACTATCTCCACAAATGTATAGGTGATAGTTCCGAAAACAATGTTCGGCGTATCACCGCCTGTATAGGGCGCAATACGAATGTCTCTGATCGCATTATCCGGGTTGGATGTTATGGAATAGCCGATATAGGTAGCAAAGCTCTGGTCGGGAGTAAGGTTCTGATCTATGGTATAGAATTTTCCGCTGTGGTTGGTAATTCTCGATTTTGCCTCAGATGCATCCTTTCCCGTGCAGACAATCAGGTCGCCGATATAGCTTTTTTCATCGGATTCCGTTTTCTTGCCTTCATTTTCCTTTGATTTATCTGCTTCGTTAAAGTAATCCTCCGTGCGGTAATGCAGATAAATACCGCTGACATCATTATCCTCACAGTAAGCGTTGGCATCGGCAGGGGTTATCTCACCGAAGAATTTTACGCTGTCATATCCGCTTTTTGGATGACTGTCGCCTGTCACACACAGGAAGGGAGAAGTTGAACCCTCGGTGGCTATGGGGCTGCCGATACGGGTGTCCTTGGTGTATGCAAGCAGGCACCATTTATACTGCTTGCTGACATTTATATCAGCTACCTTGCCATCGCTGCTTTGCACACTTTTGTATCGGATGGTCATAACGCCCTTGGCGTTTTCGGGAGCGTCGAAAATATAATCAGGCTTTAAGGTATGATTCAGATCCTTGACCTTGCCCTTTATCTGATCGGAGATCCAACAGCCTATCATCCAGCCTATTGAGAATGCTATAAAAACAACAGTACCCCAGAGAAGGCAGGTATTAAGTATCACAGCCGCCTGTAGGAGAATTCCGCCGACTGTATTGAGTATTGCCGCACCTATGGATGTCATAACATAAGTAGCAGTATATTTGACAACGATAGAACCTACTATCTTCATTACGCCTGCAATGACTGTTATCGCACCCATTGCAATGCCTATGCGTTTCTGTATTTCATCGTATTTTTCCTGTATGATCTCCCAGCTATCCTTTTTGCCGAGTATGTTTTTTGCACTTTGCTTTCTGATAGCGTCGGATGTCAGTGCAATATTTTTGCCCGTAATATCATCGTCGTCATTATTATCCCATATTGAAATGCTGTCCTTGCCATTATAATCCTTGATAGCTTCTTTTATCTCAGGGATCATTGTTTCAAACTCGGCAGCGTTTTCATTATCGCCGAGATTGCCGACAGCCGAAAGGATACCGCCGGAAAGAGACAGCTCTGCCTGATTCTGACCCATTGCTTCGATAACAGGGTAGAGCAGCTTTATATCCACCTCATCCGAGGTCTGTCTACCGAGATCTATAAGCCAGTCACCGAGCTTAGTATCATCATCGAAATCGTACTGATTCAGTGTTTCAAAGGCTGCGATATAAGCCGCATCGGTATCCTCAAGCTTCAGCTCGTCCATTTTTTCGACCGCTTCATCTGTGTTGTCGATACTGTGCTTATCCTCAAGAACATTATTGTTCTTTATAAGTCTGGCGTTTGCATTTTCGTACATTGTGGTGAAATCCTGCAAACGGGAGAAAAGCTGTCTCGCAGTATCATTATACTGCTTATGCAGGGTTTCCTCCTCATCTGTTGTCAGACCGCTTTCAAGGTCGTTCCACAGGGAGCTTTTCGGCAGCATCTGTGCCCAGTTGGAGGTTATTGCTGTTTCTGTTTCATCGTCGAAATCATTTTCAAACGGTGTAAGTCCTACATTGATAAATCCGATAATGGCATTTATAGTGCCTACGCTTGCCTTCATCATTATGTTGACGAAAAACTCAGTATCAGCCTTTCCCGAAATAATGTAGTCTCCCAATTTTACATTGCCGACAGAAAACAGGTTAAGTCCGTGATACGCATTTTTCGCCTTCGGGCTGCCTGCCTTATAATTATCCACAAACTCGATCGAGGATTTGTAAAGTGTCTGAGCCGTGCCGTATTTCTGAGCTTTCATGTAATTAACGGCGCTGTCGTAATCATAAAGCTGATATCCCGTATCCATAGCCATCATACGAATATCGGTTATTGCCTTGCTCTTGTCCTTTGTCAGCTTGTAGCCGAGGAATGCCGATTTATCGGTATCCGTACCCTGATTGAGATCAATTTCCGAAAAAACATATCCGTTTGTCTCGAAATACGACTTTGCCTTGTCCTTGTCATCATCGTCACACTGATATATCTTTATATCCTCAACATAATAGATATCCTTTCCCTCCGGCACAGCCATTACCTGCAAAGAGGCGGAAAAACCAATGGATAATATCAGCAGCATACTGATTATTGAAAAAATACTCCGTCTGATATTATTCCTCGTTCGTACTCTCATCTTCCTGACCTCCTTTTTTCTTTTTTACTGTAATAACAACTATTGCCGAAATGACCGCAAGGATCAATATTGCTATAATAGCCCCGACCGATCCGTTTCCGAACAGGGTAGCTATTACCATAGGTACAGCTTCGTCCCTCTCCTTGTTGAATTGCACGGTGCCGCCTGTGGAGTGGAAATACCGCTTCTGATATTCGCTGATATTCTTTACAACCGTCATATCGCCCTTGCTGTCGGAATTTACGGATACATAAGAGCCCTTATAAAGTCCTCCGTTATATACGCTGGAGTCATTCCTGACCCCGTCCTCAAGAACAAGGTCAGCGCATTTGCTGTCCTCGTCGGAGGTGTTGTCCTTTATTACCATCAGACCCTTGATGCCTATGCTTTCATTTGCTTCTACAAAAAGTGCGCCCTTCTTTTTTGTCTTATTTTCCGTTAATGTGCAGTCAGCCAATACTACATTTTTCTGATTCACATACATAGCTGACCCGTTTTTTCCCGATTCATTGCATCTGAATATGCAGTTCCTGAAGGATGTGGGTCTTTTCTCGACAGAGCCGTCCACATAAACTGCTCCGCCGTAGTCGTTGGCTTTGTTTCCTGAGAAAAGACAGTTTTCTGCATCAAAGAATGTATAATAGAAATGCTCGCTGTTTTCCTTGATCGTCACAGCACCGCCGTTGTCGTAGGCTTTATTGCCTACGAACATAACATTTCTGGCTCTGAAGATCGTGTTTTCGTTCCTCATATAAACTGCTCCGCCGCTGTCCTCGCTGTAGCAGTCCTGTATCGTCATGTTTTCCAAAAGAACTCCGCAGTGATCGTGCATATAGATTGCGCCGCCGTAGCTTGCGTCTGCACTGTCAAAGGTTGTGCAATGGTAGATGCGGCAATTGCGCATAATCAGAAGGCTGTGCCAGCTAAGACTTTCTCTCATACATACAGCACCGCCGTG
>CADBAC010000091.1 GCA_902792495.1 Ruminococcus flavefaciens
ATTTAAGCTGTAAACCGAAAGCGTTCCAGAATTCCTCATACTTCTCACGCTCGTTCTTGAGCATCTTTTTCAGTTCATTGCTGACTGTCTTTTCAATGCTCTTTGCGATAACTTTGAGCTGTCTGTCGTGCTGGAGCATCTCACGTGAAATGTTAAGTGACAGGTCCTCGCTGTCAACAAGTCCCTTTACGAAGCTGAAATAGTCAGGGAGAAGGTCAGCGCACTTATCCATGATGAGGATGCCGTTTGAATAAAGCTGGAGTCCCTTTTCGTACTCCTTTGAATAGAAGTCAAAGGGAGCCTTTGACGGGATGTACAGCAGTGCATTATAGCTTGGCATACCCTCGTTCTTTACGTGTGAATATTTCAGAGGCTCGTTGTAATCAAAGAACTTCTCTGTGTAGAAGTGCTTGTAGTCTTCCTCTTTAAGTTCGGACTTGTTCTTCTTCCAGAGCGGAACCATGCTGTTGAGAGTTTCTACCTCTATGAAATCCTCATATTCCAGAGGCTTCTTGGCTTCCTTATCCTCCTCGGACTGCTCCTTCGGACGGCTGTGAGTTACCTCCATCTTGATGGGGAAACGGATATAGTCGGAATACTTCTTGATAAGTCCCTTTATGCGGTAAGCGTCGAGGAATTCAGTGTAGTTCTCGTCTTCGGTATCTTCCATAAGTTCGAGGATTATCTCAGTACCGACGCTGCTCTTGTCAGCCTCTGTTATCGTGTATCCGTCAGCACCCTCTGACTCCCACTGATAAGCCTTGTCGCTGCCGTAAGCCTTTGATATTACAGTGACCTTCTTGGCAACCATGAAAGCCGAGTAGAAGCCTACACCGAACTGTCCGATTATCTGGTTATCTTCCTCCAGCTTGTTCTCATTCTTGAACTTGAATGAGCCGCTGTTTGCGATAGTACCCAGATTGTTTTCAAGCTCCTCGGCAGTCATACCGATACCGTTATCGGATATTTTAAGAGTACGGCTGTCCTTGTCAGCAGTTATCCATATAGCGAAATCATCCTTGCCGAGACCTACTTTATCGTCTGTCAGAGACTTGAAGTAGAGCTTGTCGATAGCATCGCTGGCATTGGATATAAGCTCACGGAGGAAAATCTCCTTATGTGTATATATTGAATTGATCATCATGTCCAGAAGTCTTTTGGACTCTGCTTTGAACTGTTTTGTTTCCATAAAGAACATCTCCATAGTAAAATTAGCACTCTACCTCTTAGAGTGCTAATTAAAGTATATATCTTTTCTGACTGCAAGTCAATACAGCCTTTGAATTGTTTACAATTTGTTCATATTTGTTCCTGAGACAGATCATTTCTCGCTCGCCCACACAAAAGTTTTATTTAAACGATGAGGGCGCACACTGTGCGCCCCTACAATTTGCCGTTATATGTGAATGATTTTGTAGGGTACGGCGTCCTCGACGTCCCGAAATTTTTTCGACAGATCGGAGGACGGTAAATGGCGGGCGCTCGGAAAGCGACCCTACAATTCGGCTATTCTGCGTGAATGAATTTTGTAGGGGAGCCCGCCCTCGGGCTCCCGAAATTTTTTCGATAGATCGGAGGACGGTAAATAGCCGCCGCTCGCTCAGCGGCCGTCAGCTTTTGCAAAGGGGAAACCAAAGGAAGGGGGAGAAAAAGAAAACCGCAGCAAAAGTCGGCATTTCTCCCCCCTCCTTAGTTTTCCCCTCTGCACTCCCCTTCCTTCACCTTCCCCCTCTTTGCCGACTTTTTCTTTTTTATGGTCAGGCTTATATGCTTGAGCGCTCGCCCTTACATAAATAGAATTGTCAGTTTTTGTAGGGGCCGCCTTTGGCGGTCCTTTTAAAATTCAGAAATGTTTTATTCTTGCAATGAGGGCGCACACTGTGCGCCCCTACAATTTGCCGTTATACGTGAATGATTTTGTAGGGGACGGCGTCCTCGACGTCCCGAAATTTTTTCGACAGATCGGAGAACGGTAAATGACGGGCGCTCGGAAAGCGCCCCTACAATTCGGCTATTCTCCGTGATATATTTTGTAGGGGAGCCCGCCCTCGGGCTCCCGAAATTTTTTCGATAGATTGAAGGACCGCCAAAGGCTGCCCCTACATACATTATCGGAGAACCATTCATGGGACACGATCATTGCAGTTTATGTAGGGGCGAGTTCCGCTCGCCCGAAAATCCAAGTTTTATTTAAACTATGAGGGCGCACACTGTGCGCCCCTACAATACGGCTATTCTGCGTGAACGAATTTTGTAGGGGACGGCGTCCTCGACGTCCCATTGTTTTACAATGGAATATGACTTTTTTGACAAGCTGAGGACGCACACTGTGTGCCCATACAAATGTTACATAATAGCATTTACAAGAAGTGCCAGCGAGCGAAAGCAGATTATGCTAAACGTACAGAGTAAGCGAGCTTGCGAGCGAATCGTGGATTGCGCCGCCGCTCGCTCAGCGGCCGAATCGTGACCGCCGGTAGGGGCGTCCCCGCACTTGATTTATTTGGGGAGATATGGTATAATGGATGAGTGACAATAATTACATGAAGGAAAGGAAACATCATGGATATCAATAAAACTCTTGCCGCTGAATTCGGCTTAAAACAAGAACACGTAGACAATACCGTCGCTCTCATCGACGACGATAAGACTATACCATTCATCGCCCGTTACCGTAAGGAACTTACAGGCTCTCTCGACGATCAGGTGCTCCGTGAGCTCTACGACAGACTCATGTACCTCCGCAACCTCGAAAAGCGCAAGGAGGAAGTTACCAACGCTATCACCGAGCAGGAGAAAATGACTCCCGAGATCGAAGCTGCTATCAGTGCCGCCGTTACTCTCGTTGAGGTCGAGGACATCTACCGTCCCTTCAAGCCAAAGAGACGTACCCGTGCAAGCATTGCCCGTGAAAACGGTCTTGAGCCTCTTGCTGAACTCATCCTCGCTCAGGATAACTCAACCGATCCCGAAAAGGAAGCAGAAGCATTCATCAACGAGGAAAAGAACGTTCCCGATGTACAGACTGCTATACAGGGCGCTATGGACATAATAGCTGAGGATATCTCAGACGATGCCGACATCAGAAAGAAGCTCCGTACTCTCGCAGGCGAAAAGGGCGAAATGGTGTCAAAGGCTTCAGACCCCGAGGCAGAAAGCGTTTACTCCAACTACTACGAATATTCCGAGCCTATCCCGAAGGTGGCTAATCACCGTGTCCTCGCTATGGACAGAGGCGAAAAGGAAGGCTTCCTCAAGATCGCTGTTACTCTCGATGAAGTTGCAGCTACTGATATTATTTTCGGCAAATACGTCAAGGCTAACAACGCCTGCGGTGAACTTGTAAGAAATGCCGCTGCTGACAGCTACAAGAGACTTATCTTCCCATCCATTGAGCGTGAGATACGTTCAGAAATGAGCGCAAACGCAGCTGAGGAATCCATAAAGGTATTCGCTGCAAACCTCCGTCAGATGCTTCTCCAGCCGCCGCTCAAGAGTTCCGTTATCCTCGGTCTCGACCCCGGCTACGCTCACGGATGTAAGACTGCTGTTATCGACGGCACAGGCAAAGTTCTCGATACAGCTATAATCTATCCCGTAAGAGAAAGCGCATCTGCTGCTAAGGTAGAAGCCGCTAAGAAGAAGGTCAAGGAATTCATCCAGAAGTACGGCGTAAATGCCATTGCTATCGGAAACGGTACTGCTTCCCGTGAGACTGAAAGCTTTGCCGCTGAGATAATCAAGGAAGTACCGCAGGAAGTCAGCTACATGGTAGTCAGCGAGGCAGGCGCTTCAGTCTACTCAGCTTCAAAGGTAGCTGCCGAGGAATTCCCTGAGTATGACGTTTCTATCCGTGGCGCTATCTCCATCGCAAGACGTCTTCAGGACCCTCTTGCAGAACTTGTAAAGATAGACCCGAAGGCTATCGGTGTCGGTCAGTATCAGCACGATATGCCTCAGGCACGTATGAGCGAAGCCCTCGGCGGTGTTGTTGAGGACTGCGTTAACTCTGTCGGTGTTGACCTTAACACAGCTTCACATTCCCTCCTCTCCTACATTGCGGGTATCAACGCAACTGTTGCCAAGAATATCGTTGCTTACCGTGAGGAGAACGGCAGATTCAATGACCGTAAGGAACTTATGAAAGTGCCTAAGCTGGGCAAGAAGGCATTCGAGCAGTGTGCAGGCTTTCTCCGTGTACGTGACGGCAAGAATCCTCTGGACAATACAGCTGTTCATCCCGAAAGCTACAAGGCTGCCGAGTCACTCCTCAGCGAGTGCGGATTCACTCTTGCCGATATCGCAGGAAACGGCGCTGAGACTATCAACGAAAAGGCTGAGTCCCTCGGTATCGAGAATATCAGCAAATCACTTGGAATCGGTGTGCCTACCCTCACTGACATTATCGGCGAACTTAAAAAGCCCGGCCGTGACCTCCGTGACGAGCTTCCTCCTCCGCTTATGAGAAGCGGCGATATCATGGAGATAAAGGACTTAAAGCCCGGTATGGAACTTGTGGGCACAGTCCGCAATATCATCGACTTCGGCTGTTTCGTGGATATCGGTGTTCACGAGGACGGTCTGGTACACATCTCACAGATATGCAGCAAGTACATCAAGCATCCTCTCGAAGCCGTTAAAGTCGGCGAAGTCGTAAAGGTAAAGGTGCTTGACGTTGACGTTAAGAGAAACCGTATATCCCTGACTATGATACTCAACGAGGAAGAGGCAAAGAAGGAAAGAGAACAGGCTCGCAGAAATAACAACAACAGGAACAATGACCGCAGAAAGCGCAATGACCGCAAGCCAAAGGAATTCGACGCTTCACAGATCCGCAACAGCAGTTTCCGCATAAAGCAGAAATAAGTTCAGTAAGCAGTTATCAGAAATCAGAAAGCAGGGGGCGATGCCTACATCGTCCTATGCCGTACACGTATATTATCTTGACGACATTGTAGGGGCGAGTTCCGCTCGCCCGAAATTCCACAAATAATGCGTGAAAGACAAGGGCGCTCGGAAAGCGCCCCTACATACGTTTTATTTCATCGGTGCAGCTATAATATAATAACCATGTATTACATATACATCCTACGCTGTCAGGGAGACAAGCTGTATACGGGCATCACCACCGATGTGCAGCGCAGATTTTCAGAACACTCGGCTCAGAGCGGCAAGGGAGCAAAGTTCACTCGCTCCCACAAAGCCGAGAAAATAGAAGCAGTGTGGTCAGCCGCTGACCGCAGTCTCGCTTCAAAGCTGGAGTACCGCATAAAGGCTCTCACAAGAGCGCAGAAGCTTGAACTGATAGCCGATAACTCCAATTTTCCCCGATTCTTCGGGGACGAAGCCGCAGACATCTATAAACGAGAATATTCAGATTCATAATGCGGAATTAGCATAGGGGGGGCTGAAAGTGAACGGCAAAGACGTTGACGAAATACTGGAAAGGCTGGAAAGCTGTGGATTTGAGGCCTATACCGTAGGCGGCTGTGTCCGTGATACCATCATGGGGCGCTCCGCTCACGATACCGATATCACCACCAATGCCCTGCCCGAACAGGTAATTGCCGCTTTTGACGGATACAAGGTCATCCCTACAGGTCTGAAGCACGGCACTGTCACCATCCTCAAAAACAGTGTTCCCTACGAGATAACCACATACAGGATAGACGGCGAGTACAAGGACTCACGCCGCCCCGAGACTGTGGAATTCACCGCAAGCATCACCGAGGACTTAGCAAGGCGTGACTTCACCATGAA
>CADBAC010000092.1 GCA_902792495.1 Ruminococcus flavefaciens
TCAGCATTTAATTGTATATACAGCGCCCGGGACAGTGTCGAAAATAACAGCGCCGTCCTCGATGCGTGAGCCCACGGATTCGCCCTTGCATACCACGCTGACAATGCAGTTGGTGCGAAGTCTGCATTCTCCGCCGAAGTCAGAGGTTATAACCGCAGAAGAAAGCCTGCTGTTTTCCCACTCAATATCAACTCCGAATCCGCCCTTTGCACGAAGGCCGTGGATGTGGCCTGTCTCCCATTCAACAGGAAGCGCAGGCAGAAGCACTATCTCGCCTGCCACGCTCTGGAGCAGGGATTCGGCTATTGCGGATATGCCGCCGAAGTTGCCGTCTATCTGGAAAGGCGGATGAGTATCCATCATATTCGGGCTTGTGGAGTGGGCGAGAAGCTTTTTCAGATTCTCATAGACCATGCGGCTGTCGTAAAGCCTTGCCCACATATTGGTTATCCATGCACAGCTCCAGCCGGTATGTCCGCCGCCGTGGATGAGTCGTCTTACCAGTGTGGCACGGGCAGCGTCAGCAAGTTTCGGGGTCTTGCTGGGAGTTATGAGGTCTGCGGGATGGAGTGCGAAAAGCTGTGAGATATGTCTGTGGCCTATCTCCACTTCATCGTAGTCAACCAGCCATTCCTTTATCTGTCCGTATTTTCCAACCTCGGGCTGAGGTATCTTTTTCAGCATACGTTTCAGCTTGGCGGCGAATGTCTTATCCTTATCCAGTATCTCAGCCGCCTTGATAACGTCGGTAAAGAGTACGGTTATTATCTGTGAGTCCATGGAAGGTCCCATGCAGAGGCAACCCTTTGTGCCGTCAGGAAGCTTATAGGTATTCTCGGGCGATACCGATGGGCAGGTCACCAGCATACCGCTTTCGTCCTCGATAAGGAATTCAGTGAAGAATTCGGCTGCCTGTTTCAGTATGTGGTACTTGTCAGCGAGGAACTCCTTATCAAGAGTATACTCATAATGCTCGAAAATATGCAGAGCCATCCATGCTCCGCCTGTAGGCCAGAGGGTACCGGGCACCCACATATCCTGAGGAGCGGTATCTCCCCATATATCGGTATTGTGGTGACACACGAAGCCCTTGTTCACGCCGTACATTTCCTTAGCGGTGATATGTCCGTTTTCGCATACTCTTTCCAGCAGGTCGAAAAGGGGCAGATGGCACTCGGAAAGGTTACAGCTTTCAGCAGGCCAGTAGTTCATTTCGGTGTTGATATTCACAGCGTAGCGGCTTCCCCACGGAGCGATCATTTCCTCGTTCCATATGCCCTGTAGATTCATGGGCTGAGTACCGGGACGGCTTGCGGATATCATGAGATAGCGGCCGAAATTGAAGTAAAGCTCGATAAGCTTGTTATCGTGGATAAGTCTCTCGCAGTCCTTGTTATCCAGTTCATCGCCCTTGAGACGCTTTATCCTTTCGGCGGTGTCAAGTTTGTCAAGATTCTCCTCGGTGTTGTCGCAGAGTGAGAAGTCCACACGGTCGAACATATCCTTGTAGTCGTTTACGTGGTGGAGTCTCAGCTCGTCGTATTCGGTCTTCAGCGCCATTTCAGCGTCTATCAGAGCGGACTTCTCATAATTGTCGCCGTAGAAGCTGGTTCGCACCGAGAAGATGAGTATTACCTCGTTGGCCTTTTCAACAGCTATCCTTCCGCCGAGAGTGCGGATGCTTCCGCCTCTTGCCTTAGCGCCGAGGACAGCGGCGAAGAATATGCCGTCACGGCTTCCCGAACCGCCTGTGAAAAGGATCATGTTCTTTCCGCAGGGGCGGTTGTCGTCGTAGTAGTCCTCTCGTCCGTCGATATAGGCGGAAAGGTTTATCATCCCACGTTCAGCGCAGGAAATGCGGACAGCCATGACCTCATCGGGGGCTGAAATGAAGTATTCCTTGCGGTAGAGGACATCGTTTACAGTGAAAGTGACTTCCGCAACTGCATTGCCTATATCCAGTCTGCGGTTGTAATTTCTTGCTCTGCCGCTGAGTTCAAGGTCGATATGTAAGTCGCCGAGAGGCATATAACGGCGCATATTCGGAGTAACGCCCTGAAGCTTGTCGAAAGCGATGCGTTCAGCTTCGGGGATGTTGCCTTTTTTGATAAGACTGCGTACTTCCTCAAGGCCTTCAGCGGCATCGGGGTTTACTCTGTGGCGGAGTCCGCCCGACCAGACAGAATCCTCATTCATAGGGATCTTCTCGTAAGCTGCATCTCCGTAGATCATAGCGCCTATTCTTCCATTGCCTAAGGGAAGAGCTTCATTGAAGTTTGCAGCGGGATCATTATATCTGAGTATAGTTTCTCTGCACATAAATATCTCCTGTTTAAGATAATACGGTTATTCTATAGTATGTTTCTGTGTCAGGAAGATGTATATTCCATTCTATGTACATCGTCCTGTAATATGTCTTTTTCATTATAGCATATTAGCAGTTCGTTTGCAAAAAATCATCGCAGATTTAACATTTTTTCTTCTTAAAGCATAAAGAAATCCGCCTTATGCGCCCATGTTTTGGACAATATAATAAAAAGCCGCTGAAACAAAATTGAGGGAGCCCTTCTTTAAAAGGACCCCCTCAGCAGATACGTATGATATCTCATAAAAACCGCAAAGTGCAGCAGATATATCAGAAAAGAATATCCTTGAAGCAGAGCATCGGCTCATGCTTGTCGAAGTCCCAGCTGTGGTATGAGTCGCCGTGGCAGAAATTCTTCTGGTCGCACCCGTTTGCACAGATACTTGCGGTGTAGAGACCTGCTGTACAGAGGTAATACCAGTCTCTGACCTCACGCTCATATTCGAGACCGAGGTAGTGGCTGCATCCGTAACAGACAGGCTCGCCTGCGATACGCTTCTGACGGATGAATTCAAACAGATAGCGGTAATCATCGGGAGTAAGGATAAGGTCGGGATGATCCTTTGCACGTCCCATAGGCTCCATGTTGATAACTCGCCATGAGTCGATATCCATCTCGCTGAATATCTTGAAAAGCTCGTCAAGCTGGTTTATATTCTGATGTGTAACAACAGTTGTTACCTGTACAGCTTTGAAAGTTCCCACACGCAGAAGGCTTTCGATTCCGCTCATAGCCTTCTTGTAGCCGCCTGGTGTGCGGCGGAAAGCGTCGTGATAGTCCTCAAGGCCGTCGATACTTACAGAGATAGTACCCATTCCCACCTTTTTCAGGTCACGGGCAACTTCATCGTCGATGAGAGTAGCATTGCTGGTCATGCCCCAGTGGAATCCCAGATCATGAGCGATACCCATGATATCGAAGAATTCCTTTCTGAGAAGCGGCTCGCCGCCTGTAATGCAGAGCATCTTCCCGTAGGTGGTCATATCCTCTTTTACTTCTGTGAGGAGTTTGCGGTAATCCTCGACCGTGAGTTCCTCGGACTTTACATCACCGCACCAGCTTCCGCAGTGGAGACAGTGCTCGTTACAGCGGAGGGTGAGTTCGAGGAAGAGATTCTTGAGTTTTGGTTCTTTGAACAGATAATAGCGGTATTCCTCAAGCTGTCTGAGGTGCTGATTTTTCATTCTTATGTCTAACATTATTACTCCTTAGGCTGGAATGTTGTTGGATCGAAGCCGAAATACTCAGGAGGGCCGTACATAAGCTGTACAGGCATATCCTCGGGATCCAATGAACTAACGGGCACTTCGATCACAGGTTCGGATGTGGTAGTCGTAGTCCTGGTCTTATTGTTTTTGCCGTTTGCAGGCATAGTTGTATTGGTGGTAGCGGAAAGCTGTTCCGTATCCTGTCCCTCATCGTAATCGGGCAGAGGGCCGTACTCCGTCTGAGGGAACTCATCAATAGGAGGGCCGTATGTAGGCTGTGGATTAACGTAGAAGAAATCTCGTGTTCTGCCGAGAAGGTAATTCTGGAGTGCAACAAGGTCGCCTACGTTAAAATCACCGTCCTGGTTTATATCCATTACATGTCTGAGCCATTCAGGAGTCTCCTCATCGAGGAGGTACTTTCTGAATGATACCATATCAAGTGAGTCAACGACCTCATCGCCGTTGATATCGCCCTTCTGGTAGAATATCTGCGGTGGGCCGTAAACAGGCTGAACCAACGGCTCTGTAGTTGTAGTTGTGGTGGTATAAGCCGGCATCGGGCCATATAAAGGCACCGTAGTGGTCATAGTTTCAATACGTGTTGTAGTTGTAGTTGTGTCATCCCACCTCCATATAGGCGGACCGTAAGTTGTCTGTATTTCTGTTGTGGTCAGAACAGGCTGAGTCATAAGAGTCTCAGTCGTAACAGGGTCATCGTTGTAGTTGGGTGCAGGGCCGTAAACGTCCTGTATCTCGTCAGCTGACGGGTCATAATTTGCCAGGCTTGCAGGCAGTTCAACCTCGCTGAGAGTAACAGCATTTACATTTCCTGCTGCTGACATATTCATTGCAGCCGCAAAAGCCGCAGCTGTCAGAAGCGTCTGTTTTGTTTTCTTCATTTGAATAACTCCTTTCTGTCATGAATAATTACAGTTCAGATAAGATATCTGATTTACAGGCAATTTCAGATACTTATAACTATTCATTATGATTATATCATTCATGCAAATCAAAGTCAACACTTTATCCGATTTTTTGGCGATTTGCCGAATTTTTTGATTCGCTGACTATCACATACGAAACCTCTGAGCGTCAAAAAAGCTGATAATTTTCTGATATATGCGGGCGGCCGCCCCTACAAAACGTCTATTCTGTGTAAATGATTTTGTAGGGGACGCCGCCCTCGGCGTCCCGGAACAGTTTTTTGGATAAGCTGAAAGGCACCGCATACACGGTGCCTTTGCTGATACATATTACTTGGTTTCCATATAGGACTCAGGGAGTTCCTTTATAAGGTCAAGCATATATCTCTGGATAGCCAGAGCGTCCTTATTGGTAAGGCCGTCGCCGCAGTTGCTTACGTCGCCGTTCTTTTTGCCCTGTTCTGATATCATTTTGCCGTATTTGCTCGGGTTTGCGATAGACTGCATGATGAATACAGCGTCTGAGATATCGATGTTTTTATCCTCGTTGACATCGCCGAATATCACTCCGTCAGCATTTGCGGTAAGAGATGTTCTTGTGGTTATTTCCGTTGTTGTGGATGTAGTCTTGCTTGTTGTGGTCTGTGAAGCCTTTGTAGTAGTTGTTACCTGTACAGGCGGCTTGGCAGTGGTGATAACAGGAAGCTGAGCTGCGGCATCTTCGCCAAGTGCATCCTGCAATGCTGATACCACTGATACCAGTGAAGCATTGAGTGACAGCGAAGGTACGTTCACTGACCATGCTTCTACGCTGTCTGCGTAGCATTTCTGATCTGCGACTTCTCCTCTTTTCATGCCGAGGCTGCCGACATACGGGTCATTCAGTCCATCAAACGGGCCGCCTACAAGAACTCCGTCAGGTGCTTTCGGGAAGTAAGCATCTATGCTGTTTGCCCACCATCTGTGGTGAGGATTCTTTGCAGTATAGTTTCCGTAGCCTGTAACGTAGGATATACCGTTGCCGTTTCTGCCGAAGATATAGTCCATAGCTTCAGAAGCGCCGTAGAGATAATGCTCTTTTCCGGTGAGATGATATGCATATGCAAGAAGGAGCGCATCATTTACAATATAGCCGTTTGAGTTTTCATCATAGCCTTCATAAATATATGGAACACCATCATAGCCTATTCCTATACTTAAATTATCATAATATACAGTTCCTTCCATAGGAACACCCATTCCGTTGACATAGCTGCGCATATATTCAAGATATCCATCAGCCGTCTTTGACAGCGATTTCAGAAGAGTTTCCTTGTCCTCTGCTTTCAGATTTTCCGAATTGAGCAGAAGGGTGATGTTACCGAGACCTGATGTGTATGTATTGAAAAAAGATGCGTCGGGAGTGTTATAGGTATGCGCTTCTCTCTTCAGGAAGGTAAATGCTCCGTCAAATTTTTCGCTATAATCAGGTTTGATCGAGCTTATATCATTATAATAATCCTCATTGCCCGTTGCAGCAAACAGTTCGCAGCCAGCCCAGTAGAATTCATCTACAACGAAATAATCACCGTAAGGCTGTGCGCCTATAGCCTGATCCAGCGGCGCAAACTGAGGGTCTTGTTTATAAGCATCCTCTCTGTGGTTTGCGGTTATCTGGCTTTTCTTGTCTTTCAGTGCGCTGAAAGCCTTTTCAGCAGCCGCAAGGCACTTATCTGCAAATTCATCATCAATGCCTCTCCAGAGACGTGAAGCCTGTGCTGCACAAGCGGCAAAGCCTGCGGTCGCTGCATACGTAGGCGGCTTGACGATACGTACTATGCCGTCATAATCGCCGATGTAGTCCCATGGCTTTACAGCTATGCCAACGTATTTATGATCCTGTACCTGGTGGTAGACCATGCCTGCGCAGTCCTTGCCCCAGTAAGGATCCTTCTCATCAACGACCATCTTCATCATCCATTCAAGCTCATACCTTGCTTCATCAAGGATATCGGGAGCCTTGTTGCCGTTCTCGGGAACAGCGCCAAGCTTGCCGTCGCTGAATTTTCCTTCGGCTTTCATCTTAGACGAAAGCTCGTAGGCATTCTGTAGGTTCCATACAGCGTAAGCGCCGTTTACGACTGATTTGCAGTTTCTGTCTGCGTCAGTCCATCCGCCTGCAACATCTATTTTATAGTCTGTGTCGCCGTCGAAATCCTTAGCAACAGGATCATAGAATTTTACCCAAGCGTGCTGAACATAAGCCGTATCTGTAGGGTCTGCCGCCGGATGGGCAAGTGACTCCTTTTCGCCTGATGTGATATAAGCCGAGTCGATATCGATACCCGAGCGGTTCTGATAGAAATAGTTGAGAGAATCCGCAAGCAGAGTATCATCGTAAGCATTTTCTTTTATAGTGAAAGCGGCCGATTCATTCATGCAGTAAGAATTCCTGCCCTCATTCCACATAAGCTTGTCGCCGTCAAGGGCTGTGTCGTAGAAACCCTCGTGACCGAAGTAAGCTGTATCGGAAACTCCGACGGTATCCTTGACGAAGATAGTGTACTCTCCTGCCTCTGTGAAATCTGAGAAGTCGAGTATCTGAACGTATTTTCCCGAATCTTTCAGTTTCTGGCCGAACTTAGTCTTTTCTGTAACAGTATTGCCTGCCGATAGATCTTCAACTACTGCCGAAGCTTTGCCCGTGTATACAGCTTTGCCGCTGCTGTCACGCAGCTCAAACTGACAGGGCTCTTTGTTATCGGTGCAGTATGAAGCTTTCTTGGTGAGTTTACTGCTGTAGCCGTGCTGATTTATGCGGACATTGCTCTTAGGTCTTACGATACCGAGATCAGGTTCTTCTGTTTCGCATATTGAGCCTTCTGTGTTGTCATGAAGTTTCAGATCGCTGAACCAGATATTGGAACCCTCAGGCATACCTGTGTCGGGATTGCCGTAAGATCCGATATTGTCAGCGTAATAGAAAGCCCATTCAGCGGCATCTATATTCTCTGTTGCAGTAAAGGTCTGACTGAATTCAAAGGGCTCACCTTCTTTTATCAGTGCAGGCATCCATTCAGCACCGCCCAGTGCGTGCCAGCAGTCTGTGTTGCCGGAGTAGTCGCCTATTCTTGAATAGATATAGCCGTCTGCATCGGTTTTGATAGTACCGCTTACAGTGTATTCGTGGCCTGCCTGTATCTGTAGTCCACGTGCACGCAGCTGAAGGTCGCTTCTGTCATTTGTTCCTACGGGATAGATAACCAATACTCTGAGAGCGTTGCCTTCAACGCTAAATGCCTGAGTGGCAGGCTGAGACTCCACCAGTCTCCACGGCAGTATAATAGGATCTTTTTCAAGATCGAGCGTTACGACATCGTACTCCGCAAAGGCTGTCTCAGGAATGACAGCAGGCATTGATGTTACCAGCATTGCAGCCGAAAGAAGACTGCTGACTATGGCTTTTGTGGTTTTGTGTTTCATTTGAATTCCTCCCTCATATTTGTTTTATATCTTTGACTTAATAATCACTTTGATTGTATCATACTTTTCAACAGAAATCAACAGCTGATTGTGAAAAATGTTGTTACAATGATACCTTTCATTATACACATACGGCGTGCAACTTAAAGTGTTGCACCTGATGCAAAAAAATTTTTTCAAAAAATTACAGCGGACGCTTTAACCTCGGTACTTATAAAGAAGTTTTGTATGTATTATTGAGGTAGACATTTTGAAGAAGGATTTTCTCAAATCTGTTTCCCAAGAC
>CADBAC010000093.1 GCA_902792495.1 Ruminococcus flavefaciens
ATCATTTTTTTCAGGTGCGCCCTATATGGGGGCAAAATTCTATTAAAAGTCTTTGGAAAGGGGGTACGGGGGAAGAACCTTTCCTCAGAAAGGTTTTCCCCCGATAAATACATATAAAGCTGCTGTATGAGTACCACGGTTATAGCGGCAGTTTTATATGCCGATATTTTTTACAGAAAATTTTGCGGTCACTTTTCCGCCGCCGTTCTCATTGTTTTCTATCATGATATCTCCGCCGTTCTTGCGGCAGAGCAGTTTGCAGATGTACAGTCCCAGACCGAAATGTTCCTTGTCGTTGTCATTGCCTGCACGGTAGAAAGGCTGCCATGCTTTGCGTATGGCTTCCTCGGAGAATCCCTTTCCGTCGTCTGAAACGACTATCGACATTTCTTTTTCGCTGACAGATGCGGTGCATTCCACACGGCTGTCTGCGTACCTGAGAGCGTTTGACACAAGATTGAGGAAGACCTGCATGACAAGTTCCATATCTGTGCAGACCGAAGTGCTGCTGTCGCCCTCGGAAGCAAATGAGAATTTACCTTCGCCGCAGAGAAGCCTGCCGTTTTCTTCAAGCTGATCGCAGATATTACCGAATGTTATACTATTTACATCGGGGATTATATCCTCCAGCTTGTGAAGACTGCTCATCTTTTCCGTGTAATTTTCAAGGCGGTCTATCTGTCCCGACATCTTTGAAAGGATATCAGCCTGCTTGTCGGGACTGAGTTTGCCGTCAAACTGCTCTATCAGTTCCATGTAGCCTTTCAGCACGGTTATGGGAGTTCTCAGGTCGTGGGAAAATGCAGAGTTAAGGCGTTTGCGTTCCTCAAGAGATTTCCACAGCTTGTAGTTGCTGGAGTAGAGATTCTGACGCATGGTCTCGAAAGAACTGCAAAGCTTTCCCAGTTCATTTTCAGAATCGCATTCCACTGTAAAGTCAAGGTCATCGCTGAGTATCTTTTCCGAAGCCTTAGTGAGGGTATCAACAGGGGATCTTATTTCCCTGCGGTAGAATCCCGAAGCCGCAAACCAGAGGCAGGCCGCAGCCCATAGCGGAATGAGGATTATCTTTGCATAGCGGAATATGTAGTATACCCAGATATTGTCGGGTTCGGCTCCTGATTTGAAGATAAGTGACGATATATCGCTGTAAGCATAGACTGTTTCATATTTTGCTCTGTACCAGTCCTGAAGGTATATGGAAAGACTTTCGATGAGGACACCGCCGATAATGCATAAAACGATACAGGGGAGAATATACCTTATAAATGAAGTGCGGAGACTTTTTATTTCAGCCATTTGTACCCCATTCCCCAGACAGTGCCAAGATGACAGTCTTCACTGTATTTGCCCAGTTTTGCTCTTATTCTGCGGATATGCTCGGCAATAACGGAACTGTCGCCCTCAGCGTCGTAGCCCCATATTTTTTCGTATATCCTCTCCTTGTCGAAAACCTGACCTGCGTTGAGGGAAAGCAGTTCGATTATGCCGTACTCCTTTTTGGTGAGGTCAAGCTGTTCTTCTTTGCATGAAACGGTCTTTTCGGTGTAGTTGACCACTGTATCGCCGAAGAATTTTACATTTGAAACTGATGTCTGGCGATGGTCACGGCGGATATGAGCGGCAATTCTCGCTGTCAGTTCGTCCAGTGAGAAGGGCTTGAGGATATAATCATCGCCGCCTGAAGCGAATCCCTGTATCTTGTCCTCGTCCTCGATTCTTGCAGTGAGGAAGAGGATAGGACAGCTTACATGGTCCCTGACTTTCCGACAGACCTCAAAGCCGTCTGCCTCGGGCATATTCACATCGAGAAGTATCAGGTCGGGACATTTTGAAGCCTGTTCGATAGCTTCGGCACCGTTATATGCAGTAAAAACGCAGTAGCCTTTGAGTTCGAGATAATCTTTCAGCAGGCTTACAACGTCCTTTTCGTCGTCAGCCACAAGTATTTTATACATAAGGTCACATCCTTTTTGAAGTGTTTGGTATGATGAATGGTTTTACCTGTAATTAATATAATACCAGATTTTAAAATAATTATCAACTTTTTCAAAAAAAGCTATCGGGGAAGACCTTTTTACAGAAAGATCTTCCCCGATAAATACATATAATATGTACCGCACTTGACCGTATTTCCACGGTCTGATGATACCTTTACTTTTCTGAGCAGAACTCAACTTTTTCGCCGTTGAGGATCATATTTGTAGTGCGGACAGCACACATCTTTCCGCACATTGAACAGGTATGACGGTCAGCAGGCGGTGTGCTCTCGAAGTATTCCTTAGCCTTTTCGCCGTCAACGGCTATCTCGAACATCTTGTCCCAGTCAACCTCATGACGGGCCTCAGCCATAGCGTTGTCACGGTCTCTTGAATGAGGAACGCCCTTTGCGATATCAGCAGCGTGTGCAGCGATACGGCTTGCGATAATGCCTTCCTTAACGTCATTTACATCGGGAAGTCTCAGGTGCTCGGCAGGTGTTACGTAGCAGAGGAAGTCCGCACCGCTTGCAGCAGCGATAGCTCCGCCGATAGCAGAAGTGATATGATCGTAGCCGGGGAAAATATCGGTAACAAGAGGTCCGAGAACGTAGAAAGGAGCGTTATGGCAGATACGCTTCTGAAGCTTCATGTTAGCCTCGATCTCGTTCATAGCCATATGTCCGGGGCCCTCAACCATTACCTGTACATCCTTAGCCCATGCACGTTCTGTCAGTGCGCCAAGCTCGATAAGTTCTAATATCTGACCTGCGTCTGTAGCATCGTCGATACATCCGGGACGGAGTGCGTCACCGAGACTGATAGTGCAGTCGAACTCACGGAGAATGTCGAGAACTTCGTCATAATGCTCGTAGAATGGGTTCTCATTGCCTGTCATCATCATCCACGCAAACAGCAGTGAACCGCCACGGGAAACAATGTTCATCTTTCTCTTGTCACGCATGAAAGCTTCAACTGCACGGCGGTTGATACCTGCATGGATAGTCATGAAGTCAACGCCTTCTTCAGCGTGAGCACGTACAACTCTCAGGAAGTCCTCAGCTGTTATCTCAAGAAGATCCTTTTCAAGGTAGCCGATAGCATCGTACATAGGAACGGTTCCTATCATAGCAGGGGATTTAGCGATGAGTTCCTGTCTGAAAGTATTGGTCTTGCCGTAGTTTGAGAGGTCCATGATAGCCTCTGCACCAAACTTATGAGCAAGGTCAACTTTCTGCATTTCAACATCATAGTTCTTGGCATCGCCTGAGATACCGAGGTTAACGTTTATCTTTGTACGCATTTTAGTACCGATACCCTCGGGAGAAATTGCCTTGTGGTTGATATTGCATGGGATGCAGACCTCTCCCTTTGCAACGAGGGCACGAAGCTCCTCGGGCTCGATGTATTCCTTCTTTGCCACTACTTCCATTTCGGGAGTGATAATGCCCTTCTTAGCGGCTTCCATCTGTGTACTGTAGTTTCTCATTATTATTTCCTCCATAATGGAGTCGGGAGTGTCAGGGGAAGCAGATACGATCCCTTTCTCCCGACGTCCCGTTGTTATTTCTTAGTGAATATTTTCTTTGCGGCAGCGCACATCACAACAGTTGCCGCCATGTCGGGCAGAGTATTTCCCACAGGGATATCTACCTTCATAAGTACCCTGTAGAGCGCAAATCCCAGCACCCACACGATACAGCTAATTATGTCGAAGCTCTTGTCTGAGCTGTCTTTTTTCAGTATAAAATAGTCAGCTATCTGCACAGCTATCATAGGTGCGAACACCGAGCCGATGAGATAGAGGAAATCGGTTATATCATCCATAGGGAAGATGACTGCTCCGAGGGTTCCTATAACAGCAGCTGCAATGGCTATCCATTTTCCTTTCAGCTTTGAGAAAATGGATTCGCCTGAAATGCCTGCGGAATATGCGTCAAGGAAAGTTGTGGTAACTGTGGAGAATACCACTATAAGCAGTCCTGCAATGCCGAGGCCTGCCTTTACCATTATCTGTGCGATGTCGGATTCAGCAGTAAAGATAGCGGCTCCCATTCCGATAGCGTACATCCAGCAGCTTATAACTCCGTACACAACGGCGCTAACAGCTGTAGCTGCAACAGGCTTTTCAGCTTCTCTTGTGTAGTCGCTGATAAGGGGCAGCCATGAAAGAGGCATTGCCACCGAAAGCTCAACAGCAGCACCGAAACTCATGCTCTCATCAGAGATCGGGAGTTCACTGCCGTCGAAGAATATTATCTTGCATAGTATCAGGGTAAGAATGAACAGTGCAGCCATTGCAACTGTATTTACCTTGCCAAGATTGTTTATACCAATGAGTATCCAGAGGATGATAAGTCCTCCTATGACCAGACACCACAGCCAGCGGCCTGCGCCAAAGATACCATTTGCGGCAAGTGCGCCGTCATATATCATTATGGCAGTCCAGCCTACAAGCTGAAGCACGTTAAGGGCTGAGAAGAATATACCGCCCTTGCTTCCGAAACTCATCTTTACTGTTTCCATAGCGCTTTTGCGTGTCCTGCCGCCGATAAGTCCTGCAAGGAAAAGCATGGTGCAGCCGATTATGTGTCCGATTATAACTGCAAGAAGACCTTTTCCAAATCCGAGGGGAGCAAAATACGTTCCTGTAATTATCTCAGCAATGGAAACTCCTGCGCCGAACCATATAAGTCCGTTTTCGTAGATCGAGGTGCGCTTCTTTTCCATCACTTGCCCTCCTTTGCGCTGAGAGCAAAAGCGTGGTCCATAGGTCCGCTTCCCTTACCGAGGTCGAGCATAGCGGCAAGTGCACCTGAGATATACTCCTTGGCATTCTCCACCGCTTCTTCAAGAGTCTGACCCTTTGCAAGATTTGCGGCGATAGCGCTTGAAAGCGTACAACCTGTACCGTGAGTGTTGGGATTGTCGATACGCTTTCCTCTGAACCATTTGTAGGAAGTTCCCGAGAAAAGCAGGTCGTTTGCGTCGCTGAGACTGTGACCGCCTTTGCAAAGCACAGCACAGCCGAGTTCTTTGCTTATTCTTTCAGCAGCAGCTATCATGTCATCCTCACTGGTTATCCGCTCGCCTGTAAGCACTTCGGCTTCGGGGATATTGGGAGTGATGACAGCTGCGATGGGGAGAAGTTCCCTTTTCAGTGTATCCACTGCATCGTCTGCAATAAGCTTTGAGCCGCTGGTAGCCACCATTACGGGGTCAACGACAATGTTTTCCGCCTTGTAGAAGCGGAGCCGATCAGCGATCACAGAGATAAGTTCTGCGGAAGCTACCATGCCTATCTTTACAGCATCGGGACGGATGTCCGTGAAAACTGCGTCTATCTGCATGGAAAGAAATTCAGGTGTAACTTCCATGATACCCGTAACGCCTGTAGTATTCTGGGCGGTAAGGGCGGTGACAGCGCTCATAGCGTATACACCGTTCATGGTCATTGTTTTGATATCAGCCTGAATTCCAGCGCCTCCGCAGGAATCACTTCCTGCGATCGTTAATGCTGTTTTTTTCATAATTTTACCTCCAGCAAAAACTTTTTATTTAGCGGCATAAAGTGGTGCCCCCGATATACCGCTGAACCAAAAAAGCGCACCCGTTGGGTACGCTCAGATATACAGATATCTCCCTACGTTGGCATTACCCAAATCAGGTCATAGGTCGGGACTTACGGTCCCCTCTCAGCCTGCAACACAAGCTCCCTTTTTCCGGTTCCTTATTATTATACCACTTTCCGGAAAAAAGTCAAGGGCTGATCACAGAAT
>CADBAC010000094.1 GCA_902792495.1 Ruminococcus flavefaciens
CCTCGGGCTCCCACAATTCCCATTGCGCCTAAATGGAAGGACGAGGGCGCACACTGTGCGCCCCTACAAAAAGTTGCATCAACTCTAACAAACAAGCAGTGCCAACGAGCGAAAGCAGATCATGCTGAACGTACATAGTAAGCGAGCGCAGCAAGCGAATCGTGATTGGGGTCAAGCTGCCGTCAGCTTGTCAGCTTGTCTGCTTGACAAAAAGGAAACATTGTTATATAATTGACTATGTATTGTCAGGCGATACCTGACCTCTTATATATCGATAGGGGGAAAATAATGAATACATTCCTTTTTATAATAATGTTTATCATATCCGCAGGAACTTCATTCTGCTTCCTGAGGGAGATAAAACGTGACCTGAAGAATGAAAAGGCTCCGAAGCATCTTTCAGCACTAATGAGCCTTTCAAGAGGTGCGGCGGTATTCCTTTTCTTTATCGCAATATCCGCAGCAGTAAAGCTTATCTACTTCGGTGTCTACTCTGACGGCTTTGTGCTTCTCGGACTTATGTCAGCGGTCTCAATGCTTCTGTGCGAACTGAACAAGCGCAGCCAAAGCAACCTGTTCGGCACAGCGGCTAAGGCATTGTTTATTGCAGCCCTGCTTGAGGTGACTGTGTTCAATTCCGCTACTTACCGTATGTTCTTCGGCAATTACAACGAGATGGAGTTCACAGCAGAACAATGCGCCTGCGCTGACGGAGTTGAGTATCGTCCGAAAGAAAAGGACATCGTAGTAAAGGGCAATAAATCGGCTATATTCACCTTTGAGAATATCAACCGTCCCATAAGAGATGTCTATATTGATATTTACTATGAATACAACTCAGGCGGTGCGGCAGTCTCGGTAGACGCTATGGACGAAAGCCAGACTACCATTTACCGTGAGGGCATAGGCAAGGGCACTACCGTAAGGGACAAGTGGCATTCACAGTATATACCTCTCGAATTATCAGGAGATGTGAGCGCTCTGAAACTTACGATATCCCCTCTGACAGGCGGTATCATCTATATCGACGGCATATCCCTCAACTCACAGATACCTATAGATGTATCGTGGGCGAGAGTGCTGATGATAATAGGTCTGACGGTGTTCTTCTACTGGATAACCAAGTGCAGCAGTTCGCAGAAAAGCGTTATCAAGAGCGAGAAACTCCTGAGACGTTCAGCAGCCGTTATCACAGCGACGGCCTGCGTTATAGTGGTCATCGTTACAAATATGAAGCTTAACGGCGTTGAGTGGTCATATCTGCTGAAGCAGGAGACGGGAAATCAGGTCTCTCAGGAACTTCCCGAAGCTTTTGAACACGGAAGCACTCATCTCCTTGAAGGCCCCACCGAGGACGTTGTGGAGTTCGACAATATCTACGACAAGGCATACCGTGAAGCAAACGAGATAAACATCAAGTGGGACCACGTATACTATGAGGGCAATTATTACTCATATTACGGCATAGCGCCTGTTATACTGCTGTTCCTGCCTTATCACAAATTAACGGGATATTGCTTCCCTGACCAGGGTGCAGTTCTTATATTTGCTATTATCGGCATTATCGGCCTTACCTTTGTGTTCATGGAATTCATGAAGAAGCTGTTCCCGAAAACTCCTGTGGGACTTGCTGTGGCAGGGCTGATAATTCTCCAGACAGCCAGCGGAATATGGTACAGTGTAGGCCGTCCGCTTTTCTATGAGGTGGCAATGTCGGCAGGCTTCTGCTTTATGACATGGGCGGTATACTTCATGTTTTCGGCTAATATAGTAGGCGGAGGAAAGATATCCCTCCCACGTACAGCCCTTTCTTCGCTGTTTTTCGCAATAGCCGTACTGTCAAGACCTACCCTTGTGCTTTACTGCATTTGTGCGGCAGGCTTCATGGTGTTCGCACTTCCAAGAACTTCGGGAGTCCGCAGAGCATCCGACGGAAAGAAGAAGCAGAAACTCTTCACAGCTTCGGCTGTACGCTATCTTGCGTGTGCAATAGCACCTATGGCGGCGCTGGGACTTGTGCAGATGTGGTACAACTACGACCGTTTCGGAAGTCCCTTTGAGTTCGGCATACAGTATTCGCTCACCATCAACGACTTCACAAAGGCGCAGTTCCATCCTCGTCTTTCACTTATAGCGCTGTACAATTATCTGTTCAATCCGCCTGTATTCTCTGCAAGCTATCCATTCGTATCGACCAATTTCCAGTTCCTAGATACCAACGGATTCTTCTATGAGGACAGGATATCCACTCTCAATTCATCAGGACTTTTCTTCCTTGCGCTGCCGATGTTCGCATATTTCATTGCAGGCAAGGCGCTGAAGAGGATACCCGAAAAGAAGAAAAAGCTTCAGGCGGTGGCATATGTGGGCATCCCCTGTGTGATAATACCTGTGGCGATAATCGCT
This sequence comes from Ruminococcus flavefaciens, assembly GCA_902792495.1. Classification (GTDB taxonomy): domain Bacteria; phylum Bacillota; class Clostridia; order Oscillospirales; family Ruminococcaceae; genus Ruminococcus; species Ruminococcus flavefaciens_Z. The sequence goes on from CADBAC010000094.1 coordinate 2,407, forward strand.
TCTGTATGGGAGAGCGGATATGCGGTCCGCTACATGGTTGACTTCTCATGGCAGTCGATTCTCGGCGCATATGCGATAATCTTCTATATTTACTCAAAGGTAAACGAAAAGACAAAGCGTGATATTATAAGGAAGTTCATATGCTTCTCTGTGCTGTGGACGCTTGTGGTAAGCGGTACTCAGTCGGTAAATCAGGCATTCCGCTATGGTTCTGCCAATATGGATCATCCTGATGTAGCCTACGAAACAGAACAGCTTTACGCCTTCTGGAAATAGGCGGGGACGCCCCCGCCGGCGGGCACGATTCGCTCGTAAACTCGCTTACTCTGTACGTTAAGCTGAATCTGCTTTCGCTCGTTGGCAAGCTGATGCCAGCTTGACCGCAGTCACGATTCGCTCGTAAACTCACTTACTCTGTACGTTAAGCATGATCTGCTTTCGCTCGTTGGCAAGCTGACGCCAGCTTGACCGCAGTCACGATTCGCTCGTAAACTCGCTTACTCTGTACGTTAAGCATGATCTGCTTTCGCTCGCTGACACTTCTTGTATTATTCTATTCACATAAACCGTAGGGGCCGCCTTTGGCGGTCCTTATTTTTGCTGTTTTTCTCCGCAAATTACCGTATATCGGATCGTAGGGGCGCACAGTGTGCGCCCTCAGTTGACCGTAAAAGTCGTTTTTGAGATTGATTATATCAAGGGCACTCGGAAAACGCCCCCTACAATTTGGCTGTTCTGCGTGAATGATTTTGTAGGGGCGAGTTCCGCTCGCCCTCAGTTTGCCGTAAATTACACGAAAAACATAAAATGCTGCTCTATAGAATATTTCTCCTCCCCCACGAATAGAATTATTACAGTTAAAAGGAGGAATGTCCCATGCAGGAGAAAACAGTTAAACACGACCAGAACCTTATACTGGAAAACAGGAAGAATCTGAGCATTTCAGGCATAACCGATGTTGACAGCTTTGATGAGAAGTCCATCGAACTCTACACTCAGCTTGGCGAACTTACCATACAGGGCCGTGAACTGCATATAGATTCCATGAGCGTCGAAACGGGAGATATGACCATAACAGGCGATATATGGGCGATAATCTACGGCGACAAGGACAGGAAAGGCCCCATATCCGCTCTGGGGAAGCTGTTCCGATGAAGGTTCCTGAGACATTTTTTTCCGTCAGCGAGGAGGCATGGCTGTTCATGCTTTCCTGCGCTCTCGGTGCGGCTATCGGGCTGTTTGGCGAGATCGTCAGAACTTTCAGGTGCATTTTCCCTCATGGTGCTATCCTCATTGCCGTGGAGGACATAGCGTTCATGCTGTTCTGGGGAGCGGCTCTCATGGCATTCTCGTCAGTTTGCGCTCTGGGACAGATAAGAGGATATTTCGTTCTCGGCAGTATCATAGGTGCAGTGCTGTACCGTGCAACGCTGGGGCATATTATTTCGGTGGCAGTCAGGAAGATATCAGGGACAATCAGAACTGCCGTTATAAGTCCGATGAGAAGGTGCTGTGTATTTATACGTGCAAAAGCAATGTCCAAATTTGTGGGATGTTCCAAAATTTTTGTAAACTCTATTAAAAAAGTAGAAATACTATTGCCAAAAGGACTAAACTTGTTGTATAATAAAACAGAAAATAATAAGAGAAAGAACGTGAAAAACGTTGTCAGGAAAAAGGAAACCTCGTAAACGAAAAGGGCTTTTTAATCGTGGTCTGGTAAGGCTTGCAGCTGTGGCCGTTATCATAGGCTGTACTGTTCTCCTCATCGCTACCGAAAAGGATTGCCATGAGAAGGAAGAACAGATAACTGTCATACAGAACAAGATAGATGCTTACGAGACAGAAAATGCCGAGCTTCAGCGTGTTCTCGACAGCGAGGATAAGGAAGCCTATATGGAAAAGGTCGCTCTCGAGGAAAGAGGATACGCTTATCCCGATGAACGCAGATTTTACGATACTACAAGGGATTAATCAGGCTTGCAGCGCAGGCCTTTAAAAAGGAGTTTATATATTTTATGCAGCAACTGGAAATTGGTAAGATCTACAACGGCAAGGTCAAGGGGATAACGCAGTACGGCGCTTTCGTCGATATTGAAGGCGGCGGCAGCGGTATGGTGCATATTTCCGAGATAGCCAATACCTATGTCAGTGAGATCCGTGATCACCTTACTGAAAATCAGGAGGTCAAGGTAAAGGTCATAGGTATAAACGAAGCTGGAAAGGTAAGCCTTTCCATCAAAAAAGCAGCTGAAAATGGGGATTCAGCTCCGCAGCAGAAGCAGAGAAGAGGCGGCGACCGTGACCAGCGTGAACGCAGGGATAATCGCCCGAAGCCCAATATCTGGGAGCCTAAGAAGCAGACTCCTCCTTCTGAAATGACATTTGAGGATATGATGTCACGCTTCAAGCAGACCAGCGAAGAGCGTATGTGCGACCTCAAGAGAAGCACCGACAGAAAAAACGGTACAAGAAGAAAATGAGCCTATGCCGCCCTATAGGGGCGGCTTTTTGATTCTTTAATGAAAAAGCTTAATGCATCTGAAAACGCAGCTTTTTCTTCCTCTCATTGTGCGTAGTGCATAAAAATAAAAGGTTGTATTTTATGTTTAAATGTGATATAATGATATATTATAACTCATTTGTGAAATAGATCTGCGGCACTTGATGCCTTAAAGGAGATAGATGAATGAATATAGAAATAACAAGAATAAATCAGGGAATAGAAGAAAGTCCTCTCGATTACGTTAAATACGTTAATATGGACTACTTTTACAAGCTCAGCTGTATAGTTGACGAGATAGAGAAAAACTGCCATACAAGACCTGTAATACTTCTTGCAGGCCCCTCAGGTTCGGGCAAGACCACCACAGCAATGATGTTAGAAAAAATGCTGGATGAGCGTGGCCATGAGACCCATACAATTTCAATGGATAATTACTTCTGCCCCCTTACAGAGGAGGAAAAGGAACTGGCCGCCCTTGGCAAGGTCGATCTTGAATCTCCTGTAAGAGTTGATAAGGAACTGCTCAATCAGCAGATATCAGCTATCGAAAAGTGCGAGGAGATAGAGATACCAAAGTATAACTTCAAGACCTCCTCCCGTGAATGGTCAGGCAATAAGATACAGCGCAAGAAAGGCGAACTGGTCATTTTCGAGGGCATACACGCTCTCAATCCCGATGTTATCACCGTTCCCGATGAGATGATCTGCAAGATATACGTCAGCGTCCGCACAAGAGTTGTATGCGATGATATAGTCCTCCACCCTTCCATGGTGAGACTTATGCGCCGTATGATACGTGACAGC
>CADBAC010000095.1 GCA_902792495.1 Ruminococcus flavefaciens
AAAAGCGTTGGAACGCCGAGGGCGGCGTACCCTACAATACGGCTATTCTGCGTGGATGATTTGTGCAGGGGCAAGTTCCGCTCGCCCGATAAAGCCAAGTTTAAGTCGCAACATGAGGGCGCACACTGTGCGCCCCTACAAATTGTACGTCTACATATATGAAAAGAAGTGCCGGCGAGCGAAAGCAGAGTAAGCTAAACGTATAAAGTAAGGCGCTTGCGCCGAATCGTGGATTGCGCTGCCGCTCGCTCAGCGGCCGAATCGTGGATTGCGCCGCCGCTCGCTCAGCGGCCGCAGGAAAAGGCGGTTGCCGTGAAACAACCGCCTTAACCTAATGAACACACCATTTATACTAATTCTTCCATAATTTACATTAGCTGCCAAGCAGCATTTCCATAGTTATCGGGAGAGTCTTGTACTCTCCGAGAATATATTTTTTCAGCATCATAGCGTCCGCAGAAGTTATGACGTTGTCATCCAGCATATCAGCACTCTCTACCTGAAGATCGTTCAGATAAGCAGTATCATCAGCGAGGTACTTATTTATAGTAATGAGATCGAAGGTGTCAATTTCTGCATCGCCGTTAATGTCGCCTGATGACTTAGGAACTGTTTTGTATCTTTCGGGAATAGTCTGGTCATTGAGGGCAACGTCTGTTGCAACGAAGAACTGTTCCCAGTAATATTTGTATTCGCTGTTCATATCATATGATACTGCAACACCAATATGTGTATAATCCGGATTCATGATCGAGCGCCAGTGGTTCGGGGAATTTTTCCACTGATTGAAGGTCTCTTCTGCTGTGTAGGAACCTGCTGCAAGATTCTCGGCCGCCTTTGAATAGGGAACCAGCGAATCATCAAGAGCGGTGATAAAAGATTCACCGTTGGGGCGGTTATGGCTGAAACTGAAAATACTTTCTCTTACACGAACATTTGCCACATCGCAGAGATATGGCACCATATAAAGCGGTTTGAGTCCCTCTGCTGTTCGTGCTTCATTTACAAGAACAACGATTTCTTCCGCCATTGCTTTGAAGTCGTCCTGACTGGGTTCAGCTGAACTGAAGCCGAAGAATCCGGAGGTAAAGCTGAGCGCTACCACAACGGCAGCGGTGACCGAAAAGATCTTGTTCTTTAATTTAGCTAATTTACCCATAATAACACCTCCAGTAAAGCACATTATTTTGTTGAGTATATTGTAGCATACTTTCTGAAAATTTGAAATAGGCAAAGATTGTTTTTAGCGTTTTATACAATGAAATTCTACGATTTGTACAAAGTTTTATTTACGGCAAGTATAATCAGACTTGCTTTATCCTTGCTGGATGCCTTGAAATGACGAAATATTGCGAAAATTTGAATTAATTCTTCCGGATGCCTATGAACGAGAAATTATCAAGTTATACTGATTGAACAAAAGCCTGATAATAATCTAACAGAAGGAAAATAAATTTTTCACAAAGATGACGGTTTAATTAAATTATACTCAAAATGATAGACTAAAACAGGCTTTGTGCATTTTGTATAAAACCGCCCGCTGAGAAAACTGGATTTACCGTGGTTTCAAGGCGGTTTCTCAACAGTCTGCCGTTACTTTTCACAAAATTTTCCATTAGTCACGAACTGTTATTGATTTTTTGCATCTGAAATGTTATAATTATATTGTTGAATTCATTGTTTCTTAAAAAATGTATCGTTTAAGACGGCACCGACAGGCGGTGTTGTCTTGAGACAACTTGCGCTGGAGTGATATGTATGAATATTGTAAAGTGTCCCAGAAATCACGTCTATGACGCTGATAAGGCAGAGTCTTGTCCGATATGCAGGAGTGAGGCTGAAAGAGCTGCGGATCATGCTGTGCCGAAAAGGGTCAAGGTCGTAAAGAGGGTAAGAGCTGTAAAAGCACGTACAGCTGCACCCGAGGCAGAAATAGCAGTAACAGGGAACGATGAGGCTGTAGTTCCCGAAGTGAAGCCCGAGCCCGTAAAGCCTGCGGAAACAAAGGCTCCCGAAGTCAAAGCCGAGCCTGTAAAGCCTGCGGAGAACAAGGCTCCCGAAGTCAAGTCTGAACCCGTAAAGCCCGTGGAGAACAAGGCTCCCGAAGTCAAAGCCGAGCCCGTAAAGCCTGCGGAGACAAAGGCTCCCGAAGTCAAGGCAGAGCCCGTAAAGCCTGCGGAGACAAAGACTCCCGAAGTGAAGGCTGAACCCGTAAAGCCTGCGGAAACAAAGACTCCCGAAGTCAAGTCCGAACCCGTGAAGGAAGAGCCGATCCCTGTGATGGAGGAGATCCATCCCAAGGAGATAAAACCTGTCGAAAACAAGCACAGCAAAAAGTCGAAAAAGAACAAGAAAAACAAGAAGAACAGAAATAATCAGAAGAGCATAAATATCGATTCTCTTGCGTTTGAGCCAATAACTGCCGAAACCATCATGAATAATGTTTCGGGTCAGGTCTCAGCACGCATGGAGGATATCATCATTGGCAGCGGCGCAGCTGTTATGACTGAACGTAAGCCTGATGATAAGGAGGACGAGAAGAAGCCCGAGCCCGAGAAGTCCGAGGTCAAGAAGGATGAGAAGAAGCCCGAGCCCGAGAAGTCCGAGGTCAAGAAGGATGAGAAGAAACCCGAGCCTGAAATGCCGGGCATCAAGACGGACGTAAAGAAGCCTGTCCCGGAAAAGACTGAGGAGAAAAAAGACACGAGAAAGCTTCTGTCCTCACATGGAAATATGTCCATTCTTGAAGCTCCTAAAGTTCTGCCTAAGCGTGAAGCACCTACTCTCACTGATGAGATGAAGGAGATCGTCATAGAGATCACTCAGGATAAGCTTACTCAGGAAGAAAAAGAAGCAAGATACGGTGAACTTCTTCATGATGAGAATATCGAGATCGACGACAGCAACAACATGGCTATCGACAAGAACGGAACTCTCGTAAAGTATATCGGCACTACCGAGTCTATCAACATCCCCGAAAAGGTAAAGGTGATAGGTAAGTATGCTTTCCGTGGAAACGAGACCGTAAAGCGTATCGTTCTGCCTGACAGCGTTAAGAAGATCGATAATTTCGCTTTCTGCCACTGCTTCAACCTTGAAGAAGTCGTGCTTTCAAAGAGCCTTGAATCCATAGGCGATAATGCCTTCCTCCAGTGTGAGAATCTTCGTGATGTCAGCTTCCCTGAGTCGCTGAAGAGAATAGGCAAGGGCGCATTCGGCCGCTGCAATTCCCTTGAGAATCTGGTACTTCCTGCATATCTCCAGAGAATAAACGAACTCACTTTCTTCTCATGCAGAAATCTGAGGAGAATAGTAATTTCGGGCAGTGTTGAGGCAATAGGTGCGTCGGCATTCTCCGAGTGCTACGAACTGAAAAAAGTCGTTATCTCCAATTCTGTACAGGAGATCGGCGAAAGTGCATTCGCATGGTGCCGTGGCCTTACGGAGATAACTCTCCCGGCTACTGTGAAGACCATCGGAAACTGGGCTTTCTACGGATGCCAGAATCTGACGGAGCTTCGTATAAGTATGTACATCAAGGATATAAAGGAGGACGCTTTCAACGGCTGCGAGAGTCTGAATCAGGTGGGAATCATCGAATTCGAGAATGATGGCATTGATCTTGGCGAGATCAAGAAAGGCCATAAACAGGTCATCCGCATACTCAAGCAGGTCAACCGTAAGCAGGCTGAGAGCTATGCAAGAATGCACGGCTTCAGGACGTTGTTTATATGATAGATTTTATAGAGAAGAAACCCTCGGCGCAGGAGTACAGTTCGCTGACCGAAGCCGTAGGATGGGGGAGAGAACCCGACAGTATAGTTGAGGAAATGTTCGAGAATACGCTGTATTCCGTCTGCGCCTATGACGGAGAAAAGATCATTGGCTTTGCAAGGATAGTCGGAGACGGTATGCTCTTTGCGTATATCCAGGACGTAATGGTGCTGCCGGAATATCAGGGACGGCATATAGGTTCGGTCCTTATGGAGTATATCATGGGCGAGATAAGCCGAAGAACGGCCATAAGCCCAAATATCCGCACATATCTCGGCGCTTCCGAGGGCAAGGAGGATTTCTACAGGAGATTCGGATTTGTCACCCGTGAGGAACTGGGACTGGGCGCAGGTATGATACTCAAAAAGCGGCTGCACTGACAATTGCAAAAATAAGGGCGCTCCTCTAACGGGTGCGCCCTTTTGAATGTGGGAAAACATTTTTTAATTGGTTTTATCCAAGGGCGCTCGGAAAGCGCCCCTACATTGCAGTTTATGTTGCATATGAGAATGGGAGGCCGGGGGCGGCCTCCCCTACAATCGGTTCATCACATTTGTTTGTATGCATGAGGACTGCCAATGGCCGCCCCTACGTGGTTTATACAAATATTTACAGCAATGACGGGCGCACACTGTGCGCCCCTACATTCTCAATTCTCAATTCTTAATTCTCAATTTTCCGGTATTATCTGAGGGCGCTCGGAAAGCGCCACACATAGTAGGGGGCGATGCCCACATCGCCCCGTGCCTTCACGTTGATCAATCAGGCTGATGTGGGCATCGCCCCGTGCCTTCACGTTGATCAATCGGGCTGATGTGGGCATCAGCCCCTACACAATGTTTCATTTATCCGTTATTTGGTTGGAACGGGCGGATGATATCCGCCGTTATTTATTCCGCAGAAGCAGATATTTCCGCTTTGTGGCAAGTCCTCCACGGATATGGCGTTCCTGTTTGTTTATTTCCAGTATCTCCTTTACCTGTTCGTACAGCTGAGGTGCGACTATTTTCAGACGCTCGCTGACATCCTTATGCACCGTGCTTTTGCTTATCCCGAATTTTCCTGCTGCTGCACGGACTGTCGCCTTATGCTCGATGATATATTGTCCCAGCATGACAGCACGTTTATTCGGCTGTTCCTTCAAAATTATCCCTCCTTTGCGTTACTGCGGTCAATAATTTATATGCAGTGCAGGGGAGGATAATGCTCTGATCGCTTAAAGTTCCACAAACTGCATTTAGCAGTCACGAGCTTATACATAAAACCATTTCAAAATCGTTATTGACATTTTTGCAATAATGCTGTATGATTACATATGTCGATACAGGGAACATCAGATTCCCGAAATCAGAGAGGCGCATAATGGGTATTTTAAAATTTGAGGATTTCTTTCATCCCCAAAAAGATGAGGAATATACAATAATTACATTTTTCGATAATATGATCAGAAGGGATTTTCTCGATATTTTACGTCGGATGGCAAACGGACAAGGATGTATGCTTTGTGATTCTGTGGGTTACGATCTTCCTGATGAAGAGAATGAGTTAAAGGACTGCATTGAAGTCTGGGAGGATTGTGGGGGTAATATAAATAGCTGTTGTCTTAGCTACACGCAGTTTATTGAACTCCTGGAAATTTCCGGCAAGATATGGCTGAATAATAATATGATCAGGCATCATTTCAGAGCCATTAACAAATTTGACCAGGAAACTATTGATATGTTCCTGAATTCAATAAAAAAACGGTATTTAAAGTGATGAATATTCTGCAATTATAGTTGAACGACAAGGGCGATCGGAATAGTTCCGACCGCTCTTTTTTTGTCACCTGATTCGCCCCTCACGCATATCATAAAGGCAACACCGCACAAAACTTGTGCTGAATATGCGCCGACAGATTTTTCGTCAGATTGTATAGAAATTCCGCAGGCATACTGACGTA